>JAEUJR010000239.1 GCA_016793585.1 Archangium sp. | reverse complement strand
TTCGCACCTGCCACCTCGCGGCCGAGCTCGGCCTGTCGACCTGGGTGAAGCTCGAGGTGCTGGGCGACGAGAAGACCCTGTTCCCCGACGTCGAAGAGACCGTGAAGGCCGCCCGCCGCCTGGTGAAAGACGGCTTCGTCGTGCTGCCGTACACCTCTGACGACGTGATCATCGCGAAGAAGCTCGAGGACGCGGGCTGCGCGGTGGTGATGCCGCTCGCCGCGCCGATCGGCTCGGGCCTGGGCGTGCGCAACCCACACAACATTCGCCTCATCCTCGAGGCGGTGAAGGTGCCCGTCATCGTCGACGCGGGCGTGGGCACCGCCAGCGACGCGGCGATCGCCATGGAGCTGGGCTGTGACGGCATTCTCATGAACACCGCCATCGCCGGCGCGCGGGAGCCCGTTCGTATGGCGCGCGCGATGAAGCTCGCGGTCGAAGCCGGTCGCGACGCGTTCCTCGCCGGCCGCATTCCGATGAAGGCCTACGCCTCGGCCTCGAGCCCGATGCACGGCCTCGTTCACCAGTGAAGCGGCTGCCGTTCTCGCTGATCGTCATCACCGACTGGGCGCTCGACGATCTGCTCTCACGGGTCGAAGCGGCGCTCGAGGCCGGGCCTGGCATCGCGATTCAACATCGCCACCCGGGAGCGACCGACCGTCGGTTCTACGAAGAGGCCCTCGCGCTCGACCGCGTGTGCCGAGCAGCCAACGCTCCGCTCTTCATCAACGGCCGTCTCGACATCGCCCTGGCGCTGAACGCAAACCTGCACTGCACGACGCGCTCGCTGAAGCCGCTCGACGTGCGCAACGCCTTCAATGGACTCATCTCCTGCGTGGTGCACGACGACGCCGACACGGCCGACGGGGCCGATCTCGCGCTCGTGAGCCCCGTCTTCCGACCCGGCTCGAAACCCGACGACGCGCGCCCGCCCCTCGGCGTCGCAGGCTTCGAACGGCTCGCGCGCACGCTCCCCTGCCCTGCGTTCGCGCTGGGAGGCATCGAGACGACGAACGCCGGCTCCGTGAAGGCAGCCGGCGTCGCGGTCATCTCAGCGGTGCTGCACGCGAGCGACCCGAAGGCCGCCGCACGGCGACTGCTCACCAGCTCGACGTGAAGGACGAGCTCGGCAGGGTGACGCAGGCGCCGCCCACGACGGCGGTGTCACTCGTGGAGTTCCACTCGACCAGCGTCACGTTGCTGACCGAGCCCGAGAAGGTGCCCGCCGTCGCGCTCGCCGTGGCCGACGGGTACGAGACGCTGCCCGACTGCGCGAGGTACATCTTCTGGCAACCGGTGAGATCCGAAGCGCAGCCCTGGAAGTACCTCAGGCACGCGACGCAGTTCGTGTAGTTGTCCGTCGTGAACGAGCCCGAGTACGGAACCGAGATGGTCTGACCGGTGGGCCGCACGAGCTCGAAGATGAGGCCGTTGGTGCCCGTCGTGACGAAGCTCGCCGCGTTGTAGGCGCCGCCGCTGAAGGTGTTGTACTCGGCGAAGTCGAACGTCCACGCGCCGCCGGGCAGCGTCGCCGCGCCCGAGATGGTGGTGCAGGTGCCCGCGCTGCCACCGCCCGTCGCCGAGCCGCCACCCGTCGCGAAGCCACCGCCCGTCGCGAAGCCGCCACCCGTCGCGAAGCCGCCACCCGTCGGGGCTCCACCACCCACAGGAGGAACGCCGCCACCCGTGCCGCCGGGAATGCAGAAGCCGTTCGAGCAGGTGTTGTTGGGTGAAGTGCACGCGAAACAGACCGCGCCCGCGAAGCCGCAGAGGCTGTTGTTCTGCTGGGTGGTGCCGGCCTGAAGACAGGTGGTGCCGTTGAAGACGCAGCCGTTGGGGCAGCTGGGAGGGCTGCCGCCGCCAGTCGGGGAGCCGCCACCCGTCGCCGAGCCGCCGCCGGTGCTGCCGACACAACGATTGCCCGAGCACGTCTGGGCGCCCGCGCACTGCACGCACACGCCGCTCGTCGTCGAGAGGCTGCCGCACGCGGCGGTGGTGTTGCCCGCCTGGCACTGGCCCGCGAAGTCACAGCAGCCAGGGCAGTTGGAGCTGTTGCAGCCCGTGCTGCCGCCTCCAGTCGAGAAGCCGCCACCGGTGCCGCCGCCCGTCGCGAAGCCACCACCCGTGGCGAAGCCGCCGCCAGTGGCGAACCCGCCGCCGACTCCGCTCGTGCCGCCGCCCGTGCCCGACGTTCCCGCGCCAGAGCCGAGGCCGCCCTTGCACACGCCGAGATCGCAGGTCTGGCCGAGGGTGCACGACGAACAGGTCGAGCCGCGCGCGCCGCACTGAGAGCTCGTGTTGCCCATCACGCACCGGCCGCTGATGTCGCAGCACCCCGTGGTGCAGGTGGCGGCGCTGCACCGATTGGGCATGCCACACGACGCCGACGTCACGAGGAACGACCCACCCACTGCAACGGCAATCCACAAGAGGCGCAAACGCATGGAACCTTCCGCTCGTATCAAGGGGCGGGCTGTTTGACGTGCTCCCGGCCTGCCGCCCCGGCGAGTCGCCCTAGCATAGCTTCAGTCGTCGTCGACAGGCATGGCGGCTCAAGTAGGCTGCCGCCCGACCCATGGCACTCAAGCCGCTCTCCATCGGAGAGATCGTCGATCGCTCCACGTCGCTGTGGCGCTCCAATTGGAAGGCCTTGTTCCAGCTGCTGCTGGGCTTTCAGCTCGTGCAGTACATCTCGCTCAAGGGCATCGAGCTGCTCATCGATCGCACCCTGCCTGCGGCAAAGAACCCCGCTCAGGCCTTCGAGCTGATGAAGGCAGACCCCAGCACGTGGATGCCGCAGGTCTGGCCGATCGCCGTCAGCCTGACGGTGGTGGGCCTGGTGAACTTCTTCGTCAGCCAGGTGGCGGGTGTGGCCATCAGCGCGTTCGTCTTTCCACGGGTGACGAGCGCGGGCGCGCCGTCGATTCGAGAGGCCATGGAGCTGGCGATGCGAAAGCTGGGGCCGACCTTCGGCGTGCTGATGCTGACGATGGGCTGGACCACGCTGGCCGGGCTGCTCTTCATGCTGCCCGGCATTCTCACCGTCGGCGGTGGCGTCTACCTGGCGGTCAGCAACAGCCAGCAGGCGGGCGCCGGGGTGGCGTTGCTGGGCACGGTCCTGATCCTCGGGGGCGGGCTCGTGCTGGTGCTCTGGTTCCTCATTCGGTTCGTGCTGACGTCGCAGGTGCTGGCGGTGGAGGAGGTCTCGGCCCTGGGCTGCTTCCGTCGCACCGACGCGCTGTCGAGCGGCCGCGTCGGGCCGGGCTTCGCGGGCCTCGTGAAGGGCCGGCTCACGCTGCTCATCTCGATCATCGCCTTCATTCTCACCGTCGTGGGGTTGGTGACGGGGCTGCCCGAGCTGGGCATCAAGGCGATGTTCGGCGAGCTGACGGGTGCGGCCTCGGGCACGGCCCCGCAGGCGCTCGTCGTTCCCGCGCAGCTGCTGCAGGTCGTCGCGGGCGCGGTGGTGACGCCGCTGTACATGGTGTTTCAGGTCGTCTTCTACGTCGACATGCGCGTGCGCCGCGAAGGGCTCGATCTCGAGCTGGCGACGAAGCCGGTGGCCGCGTGAGCCTGGTGCTGACGCTGGTGTTGGCGGCGTGCCCCGTGGGCGACCAGCTGCCCGTGGAGCAACGCGACGCTGCGTGCGCGATCGATGAGCGCTTTCACGCCGACGCGAACGTCGACGGGCTCGCCGAGCTCTACGACCGGCCCGAGTTCAGGAACGCGCGCGCGAGCCAGGCGAGCGATCTGCTCAAGCGGCTGCAGCGGTGGCTCGAGAGCGTCTTCGAGACTTCGGGCGCCGAGACCTACTCGAACCTCACGCGCGTCATCGTGCTGCTGCTCGCGGCCTTCGTCGTCATCGCGGTCTCGGTGCGCTTCGTCGGCCGCCGCGTCAGATCGCGGTCGCTGGGCAAGACCTCGGCGTCGTCGACGGCGCTCGAGCTGGCCGACCCTTCGGTTCATCTCGCGAGGGCGAAGACGTTGATCAGCACCGACGCGCGCGCGGGCGCCCGTGAAGGCCTGCTCGCGATGCTGGCGGCGCTGGAGCGAAAGCGCCTCGCGCGCCCAGACCGCGTGAAGACGAACCGCGAGCTGACGAAGGAGCTGCCACAGCGCGGCGCTCCACCCGAGCTGGTCGAGGCCGTCAGCGCGCAGCTGTCGTGGTTCGATCGCGCCTGGTACTCGCTCGAGCCCCTCGACGCGACGAGCGCGAGCGCGTTCCTCGAGCGGGCCTCCGAGGTGGTGGCGAAGATCGCCGCCTTCGGCGCGGTGGAGCGCACCACGTGAGCCGCTTCGGCGCGTGGCCGCTCTTCGCCGTGCTGCTGCTGCTCGCGCTGGCGGTCGGGCTCGCGGGCGGCGGTGAAGCGCCCACCTCGGTCACCCCGCTCGTCACCAACGCCAGCCCGCGGGGGCTCAAGGTGCTGCACACCTGGCTGACGGAGCGCGGCGCTGACGTTCGGGTGGGCACCGGCAGTCTGAAGGCGTTGCCGGCCGACGTCGCGACGGTCGTCATCGCCGCACCAGTCGCCGCCCCCTTCACCGAAGACGACGTCGCCGAGCTGCAGCGGGTGGTGGAGTCGGGAAAGACGGTGGTGCTCATGCTCGCGCGTGGCACCCGCAAGCAGGTGTTTCGGCCCCTCGTCAGCCTCAGATCGACGCCCGCCGCGACGATGACGCCGGTGCCCTTCGATGGCTCTGGCGCGACGATCGACGTGGTGGCGCCCATCGGGCCGCTGCGAAACGTGAAGACGCTGCGAATCTCGGGCGACGCGAACCTGCGGGTGCTCGACGCCGACGCGATCTCGCTCACCCAGCCCGAGGCGCTGTGGGCGCGGCGCATCGGCCGGGGCACGCTCTTCGTCAGCGCCGGCCCCGATCTCGGCGAGAACGCTCGCCTGGCCCTCGCCGACAACGCCCGGTTCTGGGCCAACCTCGCCGCCGAAGGCCCGATGTACTTCGACGAGTCGCATCACGTGGCGCGAACCGTTCAGGCACCGACGGTGAACCTGTGGGCGACGGGCCTGCAGTTCCTCTTCGCTGCGGCGATCTTCGTGGTGGGCCGCGGCACCCGGCTGGGCCGCCCTCGCGGCGAACCGGCACCGGCGCTTCGGTCGTCGACCGAGTACGTCGAGGCCATGGCCCGCCTGACCCAGCGCGCCAGGCTCGAGCCTGAGCTGATCGACGCCCTTCGCCGGCAGCTGCGCCTCACCCTGCAGGAGCGCCTCGGCATTCCCCTCGAGCTGCCCGACGCAGAACGTGCGCGAGAAATACAGATTCCGAACTTCGGCGCAGACGATGCGCAGGCGCTCTTCACCGAAACGGACTTCTTGAGTCTGTCGAGGCGGTTGGCACGACTTGAGGATGCCTTGTCTGGCCGCAAGGCTTGATGGGCAAGCCGAGGCTGGTAAGGGCCATCACGTGTCAGCGCTCGCGGTCGAAGCCATCGACATCAGTAAGCGGTTCGGGGCCCGATGGGCGCTCTCCCGGCTGAGCTTCTCGCTCGTTCAGGGTCGCTCCCTGCTGCTGACGGGGCACAACGGCTCGGGCAAGACGACGCTGCTGCGCATCATCTCGACAGCCGCCTTCCCCACAGCGGGAACGCTCAAGGTGCTCGGCTTCGACTCGAAGAAGGAGCGCGACGCCCTGCGCCCGTCGGTCGCCCTCGTCTCGCACGCGTCGTTTCACTACGAAGATCTCACCGCCGCCCAGAACCTGCTGCTCTCGGCGAAGTTCCTCGGCGTGAAAGATCCCCCGACGACGGTGAAGGAGCTGCTCGAGCGCATGGGCCTCTCGTCGCGGGCCGACAGCGCGGTTCGGCAGTTCTCGGCGGGCATGCGCAAACGGCTGGCGATCGCGCGGCTGCTGATGAAGGCGCCGAAGGTGGCGCTGCTCGACGAACCGTTCGGTGAGCTCGACCCCGCAGGCATTCTGCAGATGGAGCAGCTCATTCGTGATCTGCAGGCGCAGGGCACCTCGGTGGTGCTCGCCACGCACCTCATCGAGCAGGGGCTGTCGCTCACGCAGGAGCGGCTGCACCTCGAAGGCGGCCGAAAGGTGTCGCCCACATGACACCGAAGATCTCGTTGATCACCGCCGCCTGGCTGGTGCTGAAGAAGGACTGGCAGATCGAGTGGCGCACGCGGGCCCGACTCACGGCGCTCATCTTCTTCTCCGGCGCGACGCTGCTCCTGTTTTCGTTCGCCATGGGGCCCGACGTCACGTCGCTGCGCGCGCACGCCCACGGGTACCTCTGGCTGGGTCTCTTGTTCGCCAGCGTGCTCTCGCTCGGCGAGTCGTTTCGAATCGAGTCGGAGAACCAGGCGCTGACGGGGCTGGTGCTCACGCCAGTCGAGCCGCGCGCGATCTTCATCGGCAAGGTGCTGGGCAACGCGAGCATGTTGTTCGCGCTCTCGCTGGTGCTGCTACCGATCACCATCGGGCTCTACGACGTCGATCTCACGCGCGTGCCGCACCTGCTGTTGCTGGTGTTGTTCCTCGGCACGCTGGGCATCAGCGCTCCGGGCACGGTGTACTCGGCCATCTCGGCGAACGCGCGCGCCCGCGACGTGATGCTGCCGCTGCTGCTTTTTCCGGTGCTGGTCCCGCTTTTGCTCGCTGCTGCCAGTGCGACGAAGCTCACCTTTCAACCCGACCCACAAGACCAGCTCGGCTCGTGGCTCAAGTTGCTGATTGCGTTCGATCTCATCTATTTGTCGGTCGGGTTCCTGGTGTTCCCGAAGATCGCTGAGGAAGACTGATGCCTGCATCCATTCCACTTCTGCTGCTCCTCGCGCTCGCGGTGATGGTCGTCGTGCACGTCGTCGTTCCGAAGTCGCGACCGGTTCTGTGGAAGGTCTCGGCGGGCCTCGGCGTGGTGATGCTCGGCCTGCTGATGTACCTCGGCATGTTCTACGCGCCGCCCGAGGCGTTCATGAGCAACGTCGGGCGCATTCTCTACGTGCACGTGCCCTACATCTGGATGGCGTTCATCGCCTTCCTCATGAACGTCGGCTGCGCGTTCGCCTACCTGATGAAGAAGTCGTGGGTGACCGACGCGCTCGCCGAGTCGTCGGCTGAGGTCGGCGTGCTCTTCGGTGCGGTGGGCGTGGCCATGGGCAGCATCTGGGCGCGGCCGACGTGGGGCGTCTGGTGGGACTGGGACCCGCGCCTCATCTCGACGACGGTGATGCTGCTCTCGTACGTCGGCTACCTCGCGCTGCGCAGCTTCACCGAAGACCCCGAGCGCCGCGCCACGTGGAGCGCCGCGGTCGGCATCTTGAGCGGCGTGTCGTTGCCCATCACGTATTACTCGGTGCGCTGGTGGAACAGCCTGCACCAGGTGCAGTCGAGCACCGCGAGCGTCGACAAGACGATGGGCAGCGTGCTGCTGTGGGGCCTCGTCACCCTGCTCTGCTTCCTCTTCCCCTTCATCGTGAAGCGCTACGAGATCGCCCGCGCGCGCCAGACGGCCGCCATGGAGCTGCCGCCCCTCGAAGCGCCCCGCCCGGAGGCCGCATGAGAGCCCTGTTCGCCGGACTCGTCGTCGCTGCGTCGCTCGCGTTTGCCGACATCGCTCCGCCCGAGAAGGCGCCGCCCGAACCTGCGCCGGCACCCGCCGTCGTCGAACCGGCGCCCGCGCCTGCACCAGCTCCGCAACACCCCATGGGCATCGAGAAGGCCGTTGGGTCAGGTGTCATTCAGGGCGGCTGGGAGTACGTCTACGCCTGCTACGCGCTCGCCGTGATTGGAGTGCTTGGCTACGGCGCGTCGTTATTCGTACGGCGACCGAAGGAGCAGGCGTCATGACGGGTGAAACGAGAAACAGGTTGATCGCGATCGGCGCGATTCTGGTCGCCGGCGCTGCGCTCGCGTGGGTCGCGTTCGGCAACATCGGCGAGAACCTCGTCTATTACTGGAAGCCCTCCGAGATGGTGGCCCAGGGCGACAAGGCCTACGGCGCGACCGTTCGCCTCGGCGGCGTCGTGGTGCCAGGCAGCCTGAAGTGGTCGGCCGAGCACACGAGCCTCACCTTCGAGGTCGCCGACAACCACCTGCCGACCGCACAGAAGGTGAAGGTCTCGAGC
>JAEUJR010001035.1 GCA_016793585.1 Archangium sp. | reverse complement strand
CCTGCTGGGCGGCGGCGCGATGGGCGTCGTCTTCGAAGCCGAAGACCTGCAGCTGAAGGAGCGCGTGGCCGTGAAGATGCTCGCGCCCAACGTGGTGAAGCGGGGCGACGCGCTCGAGCTGCTGCGCCGCGAGATTCTGCTCGCCCGCCGCGTCTCGCACCCCAACGTCTGCCCCGTCTACGACCTCGGCATCTCGGGGCAGCAGCACTACATCAGCATGAAGCTGGTCGATGGCCGCACCCTCGACCAGCTGCTCGACGAAGGGCCGGTGCCGCCGGAGCGGGCCGCGAAGCTGCTCGACCAGCTGGCCTCGGCGCTCGCGACCGCGCACGAGAAGGGCGTGGTGCACCGAGACCTCAAGGCCGCCAACGTCATGGTCTCGCGTGACGACCACGTCTGGGTGATGGACTTCGGGCTCGCGCGCGACCTCGAGCGCGACCCGAGCTACTCGGGGCCCGTCGGTACGCCCGCGTACTGGGCGCCCGAGCAGGCCCTGGGAGAGCCCGCGACGCCCGCCTCGGACGTGTACTCGTTCGGCGTCGTCGCCTACCGCCTCTTCACGGGAAAGCTGCCGCGGCGCTTCACCCAGAAGACGAACTTCGAGCTGGTGCCCGCGAAGTGGCGGCGGCTGGTGGCGCGCTGCATGTCGGAGCGCACGGCGCAGCGCCCCCGAGACGGCGCGGCGTTGCTGGCCGAGTGGCGCGCGGTCGGCTCGTGGCGTCAGCGTGTACCGCTCGTGGTGGCCGCCAGCATCGCCGCCATCGCGATGGCGACGGTCGGTGTGTTGCTCGCGCGTGGGCCCACGCCCGCACCGGTGACGGCGCCTCCGCCTTCGCCGCCCGTCGTCGAGGCCACGCCGGCTCCAGCCCCGACACCGCCGCCCGTCGAAGCGCCGCCCGCCGTCGAGCCGCCCCCTGCCGTCGAGCCGCCGCGCGCTCCCGAGCCGAAGCCGGTCGAGGCCGCCGTCGCACCCATCGACGCAGGCAGACCGAAGCCCGTGGTGAAGAAGAAGCCCGCCAAGCCCACCGACGACATTCCCCTCTTCGAGTGATGCCATGTCCCTGAGCGCCGGCGCGCAGCGCGCCTTCTTCAACGCCATCGGCTCGACCTCGCTCAAGGGCGACTCGATGCTCCTCGCTGCGCTGGCCCAGGTGCTCGAGCGGGCGCGCCGCAAGTGGCCTGACGTGAAGCTGTCAGACGAGGAGTTCCTCTCGAGGCTCGCCACGCGCGTTCGTGAGAGCAGCGGCGTCGTCGGCATGCTGGGCCGGCTGCGCACCTCTGACCTCTTCATCGCGTGGGCCGCCGAGAAGCACGACGAGGCCGCCATCGCTGCCATCATGGAGCACGCCCACGGCACGCTGCTCGAGGCGCTCAAGCCCATGCGGCTGGCCGCCCACGAGCGCGACGAGGTGCTGCAGAAGCTGAGGCAGCGCGTGTTCGTCGGCGAGAAGCCGCGCATCGGCGGGTACTCGGGCACGGGCTCCATCGGCACCTGGCTCGCGGCGGTCGCCGTGCGCATCGCCATCGACGAGAAGCGCAGCGAGAAGCCCGAAGACGAGCTCGATGACCAGCTGGCCGCCGCCGTGGCCGACACCGCCGACGTCGAGCTGGCCGTCATTCGCAAGCAGTACGCGGGCGAGTTTCGCGGCGCCTTTCAGGAGGCGTTTCGCGCGTTGACCCTCGACGAGCGCAACCTCGTTCGCCTCACCTTCATCGACCGGCTCGGCATCGACGCGCTGGCCGCGATGACGGGGCTGCATCGCTCGACCGTCGCGCGCCGCATCGCTGCGCTGCGTGACGAGCTCGCGAAGGGCACCCGCAAACGCCTGCAGGACAAGTTCCGGCTGTCGGCCTCCGACATGAACAGCCTCATGCGCGTGGTGGTGAGCGCCTTCGACGCCAGCCTCAGCAGCCTGCTCGGCGAGCCCGGAAAGTCGCAGGCTTCGTCGAAGAAGTGACGAAACCTTCGAGGCGCGTCGTTTTCTGCGCGACCTGTTCGGCGTGGGCCCGTCCTCTGGGGCATGACGAACGACTCCCACGACGAACTCTCCTTTCACGTCGCTGACGGCTTCGAACCGCTGGGCCACACGGGCGTGCAGTGGCCCTCGTTGAAAGACGACTCCACCGAGCCGCCGACCGACGTGGTCGTGGTGACCGACGAGCTGTTGCGCACGGTCGAGCCCCCGGGTGTCACTCCGCGGGCGGCGCCTGACGAGGCCGGGCTGCTCGACACCATGAAGTCGCCGGCCGTGCGCCTGCCCTCGCTGCCGGTGCCTGCGGGCCCGACGACGAACGAGGCGCTGAAGGCGATTCGGCCACAGCCGCGCCGCTGGGTGATGGTGGCCATCGCCGCCACCTTCGTGGTCGCGCTGTTCGGCGGGCTGCTGCTGCGCGAGGCGCCGGCGCTCCAGCCGCAGCCGCAGCCGCAGCCGCGAGCGCTCGTCACCGTCGACCCGCTGCCCCCGCCGCCGCTGGTGCCTGCCGTGCCCGAGCTCGAGCTGGTGGAGTTCCCCGCCGTCTCACCGGCGCCGAAGCCCGCCGAGGTCGTCGAGCCGGCCGCGCCCAGCGAGCCACCTTCGAGGCGCGTGAGCCGCCCCGCCCGCCGCCCCACCCGGACGGTGCCCGCCACCGACCTGCTCGATGTCTGGCAGTGACTGGAGCCCACCATGACGCTCTCGATGCTCGTATTGATGTCGGTGTTGGCCGAAACCGCTGACGAAGCGGCGCTGGCGAAGCGCTTCTTCGAAGAGGGCCGCGCGCACGCGAAGGCCGGTCGTGCCGAGGCGGCCTGTGAGGCGTACGCCGGCAGTCTTCACTACCAGCGAACGCTCGGGGTGTTGCTGAACCTCGCGGTGTGCAGTGAGCAGCTCGAGCGGTTTCACGACGTGTGGCGCTACGCCGACGAGGCGCAGGTGCTGGCCGCGCGCACGCAAGACCCACGCGGCGCGCTGGCGCGAACGCTCCAGAAGCGGGCAGAGCGGTTCGTGGCCTTCGTGCAGGTGAACGTCGACGCGCCGGGAGAGCTCGTCGTCAACGGCCTGACGTCTCTGCTCGGCGTACCGGTGACGCTCGTGCCGGTTCCGCTCGGCTTCACCGAGGTGCTCGTGCGCGCGCCGGGCCGCCTCTCTTTCGTGAAGTCGGCGACCCTGGGGCCGGGGCAGGTGTGGTCGCTCGAGCCCTGGCCGCGAGAGCTCTCGGCGACGGCGGCGGCGGGGTACGCGTGGTTCACCCCGGCCGCGGTGCCGACGCTGAAGGTGGCGGTGCTCGGCGTCGACGGAGGCTTTCCGTACTTCGGTGTTCCGGCGAATGGGTGCACGGGTGGCGCGCGCTACGTGCGGGCCGTGCTCGACGAGAGCGTCGATGGAATGAGCGCAGGCACCCACGTGGTCGTGCGCACCACCATGAGCCCCACCGCTGGCACCAGGCGCACCTTCGAAGGCTTGAGGCGCGCCGGGCTGGGCCGCGATGGAACGCCCGTGTTCTGTGACGTGGATTCGTGAATTCCCGGCGCGGCACGCGCGTATGGTGGGCTTCCCCACGTCGTCTGGAGCCTTCATGAAACGCCTCGTCGCCGTCACCTTCGCGCTCTTCGCCGTCAGCTGCGCCTCGATGCGCGTGTACCAACTGCCGCTCACGCCCGCCGAAGGCCAGGCCATGGTGCCCGCGCTCATCTCGGCGTCGGTCGGTCAGAACCTCGAGTCGTTTCGTGGCGTGAGCGGCGCCGTCACCACGCTCGAAGATGGAACGCAGCTGTCGTGGCAGAACAGCGCCAACGAGCAGGACTTCATTCTGCTCATCAACCTGCCGGGCAACCCGCCCGAACAGGAGCAGCAGGCACGCTTCACTGCCGCCAAGGCCCGGGCTGACCAGCTCTGGCAAATCGCGATGGCGAGCCGCTCGATGCTGGTGCCGCCGCCGGTGGTGGTGGTGCAGCCCGCCGTCACGCCGCCGGTTCAGACGACGACCACCACGACGGTGACGGCGCCGGGAGCCAGCATCTCCATCGGCGGCGCGATGATGCCCAACATGTCGGTGACGGTAAACGAGTCGGCCGTGCAGTCGACCACCACGACGACGGGCTCGGCGTCGGCCACCTGCTGCATCAACGGCGCGGGCTACTCGTGCCCCTCGGCCGCGGCCGTCGACCGCTGCAGCGGCGCGTTCATGCGCTGCATGCAGGCCTGCAACTTCTCGTGCGAGAACAAGTGCGCGCGTGAAGCGCCGCTCGACCCGTCGGGCTGCTCGCGCAACACCGCCATCGACGCGTCCTGCCGCCGCTGAGGCAGCGCCGCTGCACGGCACGCCGTTTGGACTCCGAGGCTCCATCACCCGGGAGCCCTCATGATTGCGCCACTCTGGAGCACGCGCTGCTTCATCGCTGATCAGTCCTGCCCATCACTGACCAGCAGAGGCGAGTCATGAGCGGGCACACCCGCATCGTGCGCGTGATGGACGCCGACGCGCAGGCAGGCCATCGCAGCAACACGTTCGTGCTCGGTGCGCAGCTCGCCGACACGCCCCGACAGCACTACGAGCGCCTGCACCGCCAGCTCTGGAGCGCCTGCCAGGAAGAGCGTCGCCCTGGCCTCTTCGTCTTCGCCGTGCACGCGACCATCGGGCTGACGGGCCGCATGTGGCTCTCGGCCACCGACGACGTGCGCGCGGGAACGCTGGGCCGGCACCAGTTCGTCGACCTCAGCATCACGCGCGACCAGGCGCTGTCGCTGCGGCACGTGCTCTTCGTCGTTCGGCTCGTCGAGGGTCGCGTGCGCTCCTCCGCCATCGACCTCGAGACGCCGGGCGGGCTCCACACCGCGCTCGGCCCGCAACACGTCACGCAGTCGGAGCAGCCCGTCCTCCTTCGCACCGCGCAGCTCTCGTTCTTCTGCGTGCCGACGGGCGTGCAGGTGATGCTTCCCGAGCAGCTCGACGCCGCGTGGAGACGCTTCGACGAAGTGCCGCCCACGCCGCAGGCCGGCCGCTGGTCGTGGATGAAGACGGCGTCTCCTGCGGTCGGGGTGTTGACGCTGCGACTCGCGACCGGCGTCTTCACCACCGCCATCGACGAGCAGCTCATTCGCCGCGGCGTGCTCATCGGCCGCAACGAGCGCTGCGACGTGCTCATCCCCGACGGCCACGTCTCACGCGTGCACGCGGCGCTGCTCTCGGTCGACGGCGTGCCGCACCTCATCGACTGCGGCAGCTCGAACGGCACCCACGACCTGCGTCGGCTCCACGCGGTGCGCTGCCATCGCCTCGAAGACGCCGACCGCTTTCAAGTCGGCAACGCCACCCTCGACTGGCACCTGGTGCAGTAGCGTCGCCGTGTGACGTTGGACACGACGGGTGTGCTGCCGATGATGGCGGCGTTGGTGACGCTCCACGCAGTGCGGTACCTGCTCGCGGCAGGCGGCGCGTGGCTCTTCTTCTGGTCGTGGAGGTCGAACCCGTGGACGAAGGCGAAGCGGCTGCAGCCCAACGACTTCACGCGCGCTGACGTGCTGCGCGAGGTGTGGACGTCGCTTCGTTCGGCGCTCGTCTTCGGCACGCTCTTCGGCGTCGTCTACGCAGGCCTGCCCATCGTGAAGCTCGAGCAGCAGGGCGTCGGCGCGGCGCTCGAGTTCTCAGGCTGGCTGCTCTTCCTGCTCGTGGTGCACGACACGTATTTCTATTGGGCGCATCGGCTCGCGCATCACCCGCGCGTGTTCGGCTGGCTGCACTCGGTGCATCACCAGTCGAGAAACCCGTCTCCGTTCGCCGCGCTCTCGTTCGGCACGCTCGACGCCGTGGTGCAGGTGGTGTGGGCCGTGCCCATCGTGCGCTTCGTGCCGGTGCCATCGCTCGTGTGGCTGGTGTTCTCGTTTCTCGCCATCGGCATCAACGTGATGGGGCACTGCGGCGTCGAGCCATGGCCCGTGTCGTGGCAGCGGCACCCGGTGCTCAAGTGGCTCAACTTCGCCACCATGCACAACCAGCATCACCTGCAGGTGCGCGGCAACTACGGGCTCTACTCGAGCGCCTGGGACCGGTGGATGGGCACGCTGCTCGGCTGAGGCAGCTTCACCGTCGTGCCGTCGCGTCGGCGAAAGCCGGTGGGCGTGAAGGTCAACGTCTCTTCTTCGACGCCGCCGTCACGAACGACGCGCACGGTCCACGTGGGCTGGTCGCAGTCGCGGAAGACCGCAACCAGCAACTGAGCCTGGCGCTCGGAGACGGAGCGCATGAAGGGTTCCGCCGCGAGGCTTCGCTGCTCCTTCGAGAGCGGAAGCAGGCACTGGCGCACCGAGAAGACCGCACGCAGCACGCTCGGGTCGTCCTCTGGCGCTTCGGCGGAAACGAGGTCGAGCGCCACCTTCGCCGCGAGGAACGCGGGGGCGGCTCGCAATTGAAGGCGAAAGGCCTGCTCTCTGGCGTATCGACTCCACTCGGCGGCTGCGGGCGCCTTCGCCTTCTCGAGCGCCGCGGCCATCACCTTCGCGAACGCCGCCTCTTCTGCCTGCACGTCCAACCCAGCTGACGCGCGGAAGGCGCCATCGGTCGCCGTCTTCAGCTTCGACGCATCGACGTTCACCAGCACCTGTCGAGCCCGGTAACCGACGGAGCCCTCGAACCCAAAACCACCCCACGAGACGAGCAGCAGCAGATGCCGGTGGTCGCCGACGTCGAAGCCGATGACCTTCACGCCGTCGACCTTCAGGTCCTTCAGCTCCAGCTGCGCGACACGTTTGCCTGCGAGGCTCAGCGCCACTTCACGGTCGGGCCAGTGACCTGAGAACGAACCGAGCCCACCCTGCGCCTCCTGCACCTCACTCTCGGTCGGCGTGAGCACGTGCGGAATCACCCGAACCGTCATCGCCCGCGAGAGGTCGACTCGCCGCACCGGCAGACACCCGGGGCCATCGGCGCTCAAACCCCGCCCTTCGTCGAGCGAGTCCTGCAGTTGGCGCAGCACTGCGCTGCTCCAGAACGGCGCCACCTCACCGCCGTCTTTCGTCTCGGTTGGCCAGGGAGCCCTGCTCACGCCGCCGTCGACGAGGTCGAAGCGCTGCCCGTCGCACTCCGTTCCGCCTTCGCCGCTCGAGAAGCACTCGACGAACGCGAGCGTGTGCCGCTGAGGCAGGTAGCAGGCCAGCGTCGCCGCTTCGACGCTGGCGCCGAGACTCGCCGTGAGGGCGCTCAGCCACAGAAACCGCGCGGAGCTCGACATGCGGCGGGCAAACAGCACCGTGTGTGCCAGCTCAGCTGAAGGCGAGCACGGCGCCAATCGTGAGCAGCAAGGCCACCACGCCACCGAGCACGAGCAGCACCGGGTCGACGCGCCGCTTCGCTCCACCAGGCACCGCCGTCTTCTCGGTTCTCAGCTCGCTGGTATCGACGACGTCGACGGTGAGCTTCACGCCCAGCCCCGACAGCTCGGCCGTCAGCAGCGCCGTGAAGGCCGCGTAGTCATCGGCCGTGAAGTCGAGCGCCCCCGCGCCCCGCAGCTCGTTGGCCAGCCTCAGCATCGGGTACTCCTTGAGCCCGCACTGGCCGTTCACCACGTCGAGCCAGCCGATGCCGATGCTCGAGCTCGCGTTCGAGAGCGTCACCACCTGCCGGCTCAGCTTGCCGCCTTCGCTGCTGGGGCCGAGCGGCTCCTTGATGTGGAGCAGGCGCTGGCCAGCACCGACGGGCCGGTTCGAGAAGCTCTTGCTGAGCGACGCCGAGACCGCCACCAGCGAGCGCGCGACCGTCGTGTAGGGAGCCTCCGCCATCCACCCCTTCTATCGGATGCGGGCGACCCGTGGATTTCGAGGTGGGTCGCCACGACGGAGCAGGTGGGAGCCGTCGGACCCACCTCGTCACCCTGACCCCGCGCTGATCGCCAGACTGTCGTGCCTTCGAGCGGGCCCGTGCCTTGCTGACCCACGTCGCGAGGCTCACCATGAACCATCTCGAGAACCCCGGCCGAGTGCTGCTCGTCGACGACAACGCCCAGCTGCTCGCCGGTCTGTCACGAAACCTCAGACGCCTCGTACCGGTGGTGACGGCCAACTCGGGCGACGAGGCCCTGACGCTGCTCAAGAAAGACCGCGACTTCTCCATCATCATCTCCGACATGCGCATGCCGGGTATGGACGGCGCGGAGTTCTTCTCGGAGGCGAAGCTGCTCGCGCCCGACGCGGTGCGCATTCTGCTGACGGGCCAGGCCGACCTCACGGCGGTGGTCAACGCCATCAACCACGGGCGCATCTACCGCTTCATCTCGAAGCCGGTCGACTTCGACGAGCTGCGCAACATCGTCAGCGCCGCCATGGCGCACTTCCGGCTGCAGCAGGAGGAGCGCCGGCAACGCGAGGCCATCGAGCGCAGCGTCATCGACCGCGCCGAAGACCTGCTCGCGCTCTCGTCACTCGTCGCCTGGGGCCGCGCCGCCCGTGTTCGCCGCATCGCCCGCGCGCTGGCCGAACACCTCGGGCTTCGTGACGTGCTCTCCATCGAGTCGGCCGCCGTGCTCGACGCCGCCCGCGCGTGCTTCGACGAGCGCTGCGACGCCAGGCTGGTGAACGCTGCCGTGCTCTCGCTCGCGGGCTCGGAGCACGACGACGCCGCGCACGTGATGCTGCAAGAGCTCTCGGCCCCCAAAGGCCTGCTCCGCGTCGGCACGCGTGTGGTGCAGGTCGCCATCGCCGTCGATGGCAGAGCGGGGCCCTGGGGTGAACGCGTCGACGCGCTGCTGCGTGAGAAGGTCATCGACGAGCGCTTCGCCACCGCGCTGCGCGACATCGAGAGCCGCCTGCAGCCCCACGCGCCCCACAGCGTGCCCGTCGAAGAGCTCGTCGCCGGCATGCGCCTCGTCGAGCCGCTGCGCACCGACGCTGGCGTCGAGGTGGCGCCCGAAGGCGTGCGCATCACCCCGCTCGTGCTGGCCCGGCTGGCGCCCCTGAAGCTGCCGGCCCGCGCCGTCATCGCCTCGGACCTCGAGGCGGCCCCCGAGTTCTCGACCGCGAGCGCATGACATGGCGAGCCGGCTCCACCCGGTGCTCGCAGCCGAGGTGAAGCGGTGGATTGGAGAGAACCCACCCGCGCCCGGTGTCGCCGAGCTCCTCGACGCCCTGTCGACGCGCCTCGCCGTCATCGACGACGTGCGCGCCTCCGACTCCGAGAGCGAGCTCGAGGCCTTCTTCCGTCTCAGCGCCGACCTGCTGGTGGTGCTCGACGAGTCGCTGCGCATTCGCCACCTGAACACCGCGTTCCTCTCGTTCGGCTACTCGCTCTCGAGCTCGCGGGGCGCGTCGTTTCTCGACCTCGTCGCCCCGTCGGACCACGAGACCGCGCGGGCGACGCTCACCAGCATGTTGCGCACGAACGAGCAGGTGCCGCTGTCGTTGCACGTGGTGACGGCCACAGGCGCCTCCCGCGTCGTGCACTGGCAGCTCGCGACCGACGGCAGTGGGCAGCGCCTGTACGGCGTGGGCCGTGACGTCACCGACCAGCGCACCGTCGAGCAGCGGCTCTCGCAGGCGAAGAAGCTCGAAGCCGTCGGCACGCTCGCCGCTGGCGTCGCGCACGAGATGAACACGCCGCTCCAGTTCGTGGGCGACAACGGCCGCTTCGTCGGCGAGTCCTTCGAGCTGCTCGGCCCGTTGTTCGACGCGGCCCTGGCGCCCGACGCGAGCGCCCCCACGAAGCAGGCCGCGCGCGCCGTCGACCTGAACCTGCTGCGCCGGGACCTCGGCGAGGCCCTGCAGGCGCTCAAAGAGGGCCACGCGCAGCTCGCAGCGCTCGTGCAGAGCCTCAAGCAGCTCGCGCCCTCTGACGGTGAAGCCGCCGAGGTGACGTCGGTCGCGACGCTGGTGCCCGTCTTCGATGACGTCGTGCGCAGGCGCCACCACCCCGCCACCGTCACCGACTTCGAGCCGATTCCGCCCATCGTCTGCGACCAGGCGTCGCTGGCCCGCGTGCTCGACGCGCTGCTCTCGAACGCCGAGCTCGCCATTGGCCAGGCGGGCCACATCGCCGTCAGCACCAGGGTGGAGGGCGACGAAGCGGTGCTGCGCGTCACCGACGACGGCGAGGGCATGTCACCCGAGGTGCAGGCGCGCGTGTTCGAGCCCTTCTTCACCACCCGGCCGGTGGGCGCCGGGCAGGGCCAGTCGCTCGCCGTCGCCCGCGCGGTGATGGAGCGGCACCACGGCACCATCAGCTTCGTCTCGCAGCCCGGGCGCGGCTCGACCTTCAGCGTGCGCCTGCCGCTGCAGACGGTGCTCGACGACGCCGAGCTGTGGAGCTGAACGAGCGGAGGAGCCGAAGCCCGGCCCTCGAAGCGCTTCGCGCCGGACAGGAGCGCGAGGCCGACACAGGGCTCAGGGCGTCGAAGCACTCACTGAGACGGGTGCTCCTTCACCGAAACGTCGCGGCCACGGCGTCGAGCAACGTCGTCGGCGTGAAGGGCTTCTGCAGCAGCTTCACCTGCCCGTCGCGCACGCCCCGCCGCATCACCTCGTCGTCGGTGTACCCCGACATGAAGAGCACCTGCAGGCCAGGGCTGCGCTCGAGCAGCGCGTCGGCCAGCTCGCGCCCGCTGCCGTCGGGCATCACCACGTCGGTGAGCAGCAGGTCGACCCGCCCGAGCGTCGCGGCCAGCGCCTTCGCCGACGTCACGCCATCGGCCGCGCGCACCTGGTAGCCGGCGCCCACCAGCAGCCGCTGCGCCACCTCGCGCACCGACGCGTCGTCTTCGACGAGCAGCACCACGCCCGAGCCGCTGCGGGGCGCCGTCGACGGCGGTGGCGTGGCGACCCGCGGCCCGCCCCGGTACACCGGCAACCACACCTCGAACGTCGTGCCCCGGCCCGGCGTGGAGCGCACCGTCATGGTGCCGCCCGTCTGCCGCGCGATGCCGTAGCTCGTCGACAGGCCCAGGCCCGTGCCCTTGCCCGGCCCCTTGGTGGTGAAGAACGGCTCGAACACGCGCGCCTGCACCTCGGGTGACATGCCCTCACCTTCGTCGTCGACGCGCAGGCAGACGTAGTCGGCGGCCGGCAGCTCGACGGGCCGGGAGAGGAACTCCGCCGTGCGCAGCGACGACGACACCGTCAGCCGCCCGCCCCGCGGCATGGCGTCGCGCGCGTTCACGCACAGGTTCATCACCACCTGCGTCACCAGCGTCGGGTCGGCCTTCACGGGTGGCAGCGCGGGCTCGAGCGAGAGCGTCAGCGCGACCGGCTCTCCCAACAGCGGCTTGAGCAGGCTCTCCATGCCGCGCACCACCTCGTTCACGTCGACGGCGCGCAGCTGCATCACCTGCTTGCGGCTGAAGGCCAGCAACTGCCGCGTCAGCCCGGCGGCGCGCTTGGCGGCGTCACGCACGTCCTCGAGGTCGGCGCGATCGGGGTCGTCGGCCGGCCGGCCGTGCAGCATCAGCTCCACCACGCTCAAGATGACGGTGAGCAGGTTGTTGAAGTCGTGCGCGACGCCACCGGCGAGCTGCCCGAGCGCGTCGAGCTTCTGGCTGTGCCGCAGCTGCGCCTCGGTCTGCTTCAGCGTCTCGAGGGTGACGTTCACCTCGTCGTAGAGCTGGGCGTTGCGCAGCGCCTGGCCCGAGCGGTCGGCGAGGTCGGCGTAGAAGCGCTTCTCGTCGTCGTCGAAGGGCCGGTCTTCGACCCGGGCGATGGCCATCATGCCGTACGTCACGCCGTGGGACCGCAGTGGTTGGAGCAGCGCGTAGGACAGCTGCTGTTGGCCGAGCAACGCGACCGCCTCAGGGGTGAGCCCCGCTCGCAGGGCTGCGCCGGGCACCACCACCACCTCGCCTGCCAGCACGCGCTGGCCGAGCGGCCCCGCCGTGAGTGGTACCTCGAAGCGCTGGACGAAGGCCTTCAGCTCGGGCCGCGTCGCCCACGCGGCCCGTGACTTGATTCGCCGCGGTGCATCGGTCGTCAGCAGGAAGACGATGGCGAACTCGTCGGGGGCCGGCGCCGCCAGCCGCGCCGTGTCCTGAAGAATGCGGTTGAGGTCGAAGCTGGCCTCCGAGAGGCACTGCGACAGCTCTGCCGTCGCGCGCAGAAACGACGACTGCCGCGCAAGGCGCAGCTGGAGCGCGTCGGCGTCTTCGACGGGCTGCAGCAACGAGAGATGCGCGGGTGCGCCGTCGACGTCGACGGTGCCGGGCACTGGCACCGTGTCGATGAGCACCTCTCCGCCGGGCCTCCGAATGCGGGCGCGACGCGGCGCGAGGGAGACACCGTGGGCCAGCGCGTCGAGCCGGGCGGTGCTCAACGCCGCGTCTTCGGGCGGTACGAAGTCGAGCACCGAGCGCCCGATGAGGGTCTCGGGAGTGGCCGCGCCGAAGATGCGCGCGCCCGCGGGGTTGAGCCACGCCACCTTGCCGTCGCGAGAGGCCATCACGCCCACGGGCGTCGCGTTCATCACCGACTTGAGCGTGGCCGCCGCGCGCTGCACCTCCCGCTGCGCCGCGTACTCCTCGGTCATGTCGCGAAAGACGAGCACCACCCCCCGCATCGAGCCGTCGCTGCCCCGCACCGGCGCGCCGCTGTCGGCGATGGGCCGCTCGTTGCCCGAGCGGTCGATGAGCAGCGTGTGGTTCGCCAGCCCCACCACCACGCCCTCTCGCAGCACCCGCAGCACCGGGCTCTCGACTCGCACGCGCGTCGCCTCGCTGATGATGTGGAAGACACGCTCGACGGGCTGGCCCTTCGCCTCGGCCGACGACCAGCCCGTCAGCCGCTCTGCGACGGGGTTGAGCCGCAGCACGTCGCCGCGCGCGTCTGTCAACATCACCGCGTCGCCGATGGAGTCGAGCGTGATGCCGAGGTCGAGCTCGGTGCGCGAGACGCTCGCGGTGAAGCGCAGCACCGCCGCGAGCAGCACGGCGATGGCCGGCACCATCACCTGCGAGATGACGAGGGCCACGCCCTTCAGCTCTTCGCCCCCGAGGCGCACCAGCGCGAGCGCGCCGAACCACGGCACGATGACGACGAAGAGCGCCAGACGCCGCCCGAGCGTGGGCGCGACGCCTTCACCGAGCAGCGTCTGCGTGATGGGGCCGGCCCGTGTGATCCAGAAGAGGGCGACGCTGGCCAGCGCGAGCGCGAACGCGGTGTGCACGGCCATGGTGCTCCACACCGCCGACCCGCCGAGCGAGGGCAGGCCCAGCGTGTAGCTGATGAACCCGACCAGCGAGATGCCGAGCGCGCCAGCCGCGCACAGCTGCGGCAGCAACAACCGTGAAGGCCTCGCCGCGACCAGCAGCAGCCCGAGCGCCAGACAGGTGAGGCCCAGCGCGCTGCCCATCGACATGCGCTGCGGCAGCGAGGAGTGCCACCAGAGGGTGTCGAGCCCGTCGCCCCAGCCGAGCGTGGTCGCCAGCGCCGTGCCCGCACCGAAGAGGAGCGGCACGACTGCGAGGCCGCCGGCGGCTGCCCGGTGCCCCCGCACGAGCGCCACCAGCGCCGCGGCAATCATCAGCAGCGACACGGCCGTGTTGGGCTTCATGGTGCTGGTCGCGCCAAAGGAGCGCAGCGCCTCGACGTCGAAGAGCCAGCCAGCGAGGCCGATGAACGCGAGCGCCGCCACGATGGCAGCCAACGCCGTGGTGAACCGTGGTGCCTGCATGTCGCCCCCCAAGACCAACTGCGCCGCTGGACGACATGCCACTGGCTGGCCGGCTTTGTCAGGTGAGAAGCGACTCAACGCCCGTACGACGCGAGCGCCTGAAGCAGCCGGGCCTCTTCGGGCAGGCCCGTACCCGCCAGGTCGTGCTGCTGTTGGGGGTCGGCGCGCATGTCGTAGAGCCTGACGAGCGGCCGCACCTTGCCGGGAATGACGACGAGCTTGTGCGTGGCGGTGCGCACCATGCGGTCCTTCGCGTCGATGACGGCCTGCCGGTACGCGGGCGCGAGCACCAGGTTGTGACGGAACGACGGGTCGACCTCGAGCGTGTCGACGGCGCCGGCGAGCTCGACGACCTGCGCGCGCTCCGCTTCGCTCAGCCCCGTCATCGCCCGCGACTTGGGGAAGAAGAGGTAGCAGGTCTCGGCGAACGCGGTGAGGCCGAGGTCGGCCTGCGCGCCGGTGAGCAACGGCGTGAGGTCGACGCCCTGCATCGACGGCGGCGTCGGCAACCCCAGCTGCGACAACAGCGTGGGCGCGACGTCGACCGAGCGCGTGACGGCGTCGACGACGCCCACCGCGCCCCGGGGCAGCCGCACGAGCAGGGGAATGCGGGTGCTCTGGTCGCCGCCGAAGAAGTTGGTGCCGTGCCCGAGCGTCGAGCCCGGGTCGTACAGGTCTTCGCCGTGGTCGCTGGTGACGATGACGATGGTGTCGTCGAGCCCGCGCGCCTCGAGGCCCCGCAGCACCATGCCCACGGTGTCGTCGAAGTCACTCACCGCGCCGTCGTAGAGGTCGCGAACGTGCCGAATCACCTCGGGCGGCAGCGTCGGCGAGAAGCCCGTGGTGATGAGCTCGTGCGCGCGCACCTCGACCTGGTACCGGTGCGGGCCGTCGTAGCCGGGCTCGGTGTAGCGCGAGTTGAACGGGTGCCGCGCGTTGTACGGAAGGTGCGTTGGGCTGGCGAAGAGCACGCCGAAGAAGGGCCGTCGCTTCTCGATGGCGGCGTCGATGCCGTCGAAGAGCCGGTCGGTCAGCACCGACGGCCGCGCCGCCCACGCCATCGAGGCGCGCCCCGGCACCAGCGCGTCACCCAGCGGCCCCGGCCAGCCGGCGAAGAACACCGCCACCAGCACGTGCGAGCGCATGGTGGCCTCGAGCAGCAGCGCCTCGAAGTTCTGAATCGGCCCGACGTCGCGGCGGCCGAAGCCGTAGTCGACGAGGTCGAAGTGGTTGCCCACCCAGTCCGACGAGACGAAGGTGTCGTAGCCCGCGCGCGAGAGCAGCTTCGGCAGCAGGTCGTCTCGTGACTCCACCGCCGCCACTTCGGCCTTCGACGGGTACATGCTGCGCAGGCCGTGCTTCGGCGGAAACTGGCCGGTGAGCAGCGTCGTCCACGACTCCAGCGTGCTCGCGGTGGCGACGTGGTGCTGGCGAAAGTCGATGGCGCGCCTGGCGAAGGCGTCGAGGTTCGGCGTCAGCCCGGGCCGCGGGTTGCCGTGCACGCCAAGCCGGTCGAAGCGCCACGAGTCGGCCGCGAGGATGAGCACGTTGGGCTGCTCGAGCCGCGTCGCCTTCACGGGCGCGGGCCGGTGCCGCACGCCCGCCGTCACCAACGCCACCACCACCAGCGCGAACCCCCGCCATCGCCTCGAGCGCACCAGCGTCGCGAACGCGAAGAGCACCAGGCCGGCAAAGACGACCGAGAGCGCCTCGAGCCCGTGCACCCGCTCCACGAAGGAGAAGTCGATTCGCAGCTTGCGCTCCACCGTGTCGAAGAAGCCCGGGCTCATCAGCAGCGCCGGCCCGAGCGCGACCACCAGCAGCACCACGTCGAGCACCAGCACCCTGGCGACGAAGCGCAGCCCGCGCGAGGCGCCGAGAAGGGGCGTGCTGAGAAACGAGAGCACCAGCGCGATGACGAGGTACGCCGGCAGCACCCGCACCTGCGCGAGCACGGCGAACGTCAGGTAGGGCCCACGCGCCAGCGCCGCGAACCGCTCCGCGACGTCAGCCGACTGGGTGACGAAGGAGACGACCGACGCACTCCACGCGACCCCGCAGACGAGCAGCTGAACCGGAAGGACGCGACGCACCGCGGCCCTCGTACTCCGGTTGCGCCGCTTTGCGCCGTCGGGAAATCACTGATTCCTGCGCGTTTCGAGCCAACCACGTCGGCGTTCCGTGAACGCCCCGCATTGCATTCCTGCAATTTCAGAGTCGCCCCTGACCCACTGCCACGAAGGCGATCGGCTTGATCTCCTGCAAGCGCAGGTGGTGGCACGTGCGCTGCTCTGGGCCCCGCCCGTGACAGCCCGGCCACCAGACGAAGCGCTGCGGCTCGCCCGGCTGAACCGGCTGTCACTGCTGGGCACCGCCGCCGAAGACCGCTTCGACCACCTCACCCGGCTCGCGGCGCTGACGCTGAAGGCCGAGATCGCCGCCATCACCCTGGTGGGCGACGAGACGGCCTGGCTCAAGAGCGCGTTCGGCACGCCGCAGCGGTGGGTGCCACGCACCTCGACCATCTGCTCGCAGACCGTACTCGAGCGCGGCGTTCACGAAGTCAGCGACGTGCCCGCCGACGGGCGCTTCGCAAGCAGCGGCGTCACTGGCGCCTACCTCGGCGTTCCCCTCGGGGGCAGCACCGAGGCCTCGGCGCTGGGCGCGTTGTGCGTGGTGACGTCGGCGCCGCGCCGCTTCTCGCCACACGACTACGCCGTCATCAGCGAGCTGGGCCGCCTCGCCGAAGCGCTGCTCTTCGAAGCGCCTGCCACCGAGCTCAACCATCGCCTGCAGCAGCGCATCGCGAACGAGGCCGTGGCGCGCGCCGAGCTCGAGCGCAGCAACCGGCGCCTCGGCGTGCTGGGCGGCATCGCGGCGCTCGGCGTCTCGACCTCCTCCGTCGACGCCCGCACGCCCCTCGACCTCATCGAGCAGGCGCTGAGCCTCGTCTCGCAGCTCGCGCCCGAGGTGCGCGTGAGCTGGTCTTCGCTCGAGCGCGACGGGCGCTACACGACGCTCGCCTCGCACGGGCCGGCGTCGATGAAGACGACCACCGGCCTCACGGGCACCATCGCGCTGGCGCCCGACCACCTGGCGCAGCTGCTCGCCGGCCGGCCGGTGGTGACGAACGACCTCTTCGCCAACGTCGCCACGCAGGGCCTCGCCGACGACTGGGGCGCCATCGACGTGCGCGCCTCGGTGGAGTTCGCGGTGCCTGCCGCCAGCGGCGCCTTCTGGCTCATGTGCCTCGACTCGGCGACGCCGCGGGCGTGGGACAAGGGCTTCGTCGACGTCATCGAAGAGGTCGCCCGGCAGCTGGCGCTGGTGCTGCGCGCCACCCTCGCGCACGCCGAAGAGCAGAAGGCGATGGCGCGGCTGGTGACGGTGCTCGCCTCGCAAGACAGCGGCGTGCTCGTCGAGAACGAGCGGCGCGAGGTGGTGCTGCTCAACGCGGCCTTCCTGAACGTCATCGAGCTCGGCGGCACTCCGGCCGACTACGTGGGCAAAGACGTGAAGGCCGTCTTCCGTGAGCCGGCCCGGCGCATCGCGTCGTCGGCCTTCATCGAGCGGGTCGACGAGCTGCTCGCGCGCGGCGCGAGGGTCACCGGCGAAATCGTCAGGCTGCCCGACGGGCGCGTCTTCGAGCGCGACTTCATGCCGGTGACGCTCGCCGGCCGGGCGGCGGGCACGCTGTGGCAATACCGCGACGTCACCCGCCGCATTCGCGAGCACGAGCAGCTCGAGCAGGCCCGCAACACGGCGCTCGAGGCGAACCTGGCGAAGTCGGCCTTTCTCGCCACCATCAGCCACGAGATTCGAACGCCCCTCAACGGCGTGCTGGGCACGTTGTCGCTGCTGCTCGAGCAGGTCGACCCACGCCACCACGCGCTGCTGCGCACCGCCGCCGACTCGGCCGACGTGCTGCTGCGGCTGCTCACCGACGTGCTCGACGCCTCGAAGATGGAGGCCGGCAAGCTCACCCTCACCAACGCGCCCTTCGCTCCGGGCGAGGCGCTGGGCCGCGTGGTGGCGCTGTTCGAGTCGAAGGCGCGCGCGAAGGGGCTGACGCTCGAGCTGACGCAGGCGCCCTCCTTCCCCGCGCAGGTGCTGGGCGACGTGCACCGCTTCGAACAAATCGTCGGCAACCTGGTGTCGAACGCCATCAAGTTCACCGAGACGGGCCGGGTGGTGGTGAACGGCGGCACGCAGAGCAGCGCGCTGCTCGTCTCGGTGCACGACACGGGGCCAGGCATTCCCGCGGCGTTGTACGGCCGGCTGTTCGAGAAGTTCCGTCAGGGCGACGAGTCACGCACGCGCAAGTACGGCGGCAGCGGCCTGGGCCTCGCCATCAGCGCCGACCTCGCGAACCTCATGGGCGGGCAGCTTCGCCATGTGCCGACGGCTTCGGGCGCGCGCTTCGACGTCGAGCTGCCGTTGCCGCGCGCGGCGCTCGAGACGGCCCCCACGCCCGTACCCGCGCCGCGGCTCTTCCCCGGCGTGAAGGTGCTCGTCGTCGACGACAACGCCGTCAACCGGCTTGTGGCCGTCTCGCACCTGAAGAAGCTGGGCTGCTCGGTCGACGAGGCCGTCGACGGCGCCGAGGCGCTCGAGCGCGCCCGCGACACCGACTTCCACCTCATCTTCATGGACTGCCACATGCCCGGCGTCGACGGCTTCGAGGCCACCCGCAGGCTTCGTCAGCAGAAGGGCGCCTCGCTGCCCATCGTCGCGCTGACGGCCAGCGCCCTCGAAGAAGACGTGAAGCTGTGCACCGCCTCGGGGATGGATGGGGTGCTCACCAAGCCGGTGAAGCGCGCCGACTTCGTCACCGCGCTCGAGCGCTTCGTGCGCTGAAGCACGCGCTGGCGCCTGCGGCTGCGGGTCGACGCCCTGCGGCGTACCCAGGCCGCTCCCTCCACCAGGACTCGAGGTCGAGCTGCTCTCGGCCTTCGGTGAAACTCGCGCGAACCAGGCGGTGACGAGAGACGACCACCCGCCGCCGCGAAGTGGCATGGTCTCCCTCCGCTCCCGCAGCACCGCAGTCGAGGCGTCGAACCCGAGTGAGGCTCTCCATGAACGGACGCGTGCTGGCAATGCTGTGCCTCGCAGTCACCTCGTGCGTCACCCGTGACGTGCCACCTCCATCGAAGCTGGCCGAAGGCTGTCTGCTCAACAGCGACTGCGAGACGCCGCTCGTCTGCGTGTTCCGCCGGTGCCACCAGCCCTGCTCCGACCGCCGCGACTGCCCGGCCGACAGCGACTGTCAGCTCTCGGGAGACCCGCCGCAGCTCGTCTGTACGCAGGTGACGTGCGCCGACGCGCCGTGTCCTCAAGGGCAGGTGTGCGGCGTCGACCGCCGCTGCCGGTACCAGTGCGTCACCGCGAGCGACTGCAGCCCGAAGCAGGCGTGCGTCGAGAACCAGTGCGTGTGGAACGACCAGCTGCAGCCCGACGGTGGGTACCCGCCTCCGCTCGACGGGCGCGCGTGCGAGTACTCGAGCCAGTGCGCCGTCGGCGAGCGCTGCAGCCGCTCGGGCCAGTGCGTCGCGGAGTGCCTGACCTCGGTCGACTGTGCGGCCACGGCGTCGTGCCTCGGTGGCCGCTGCGTTCCGAACCAGGGGCCGAACGACGCCGGCGTCACCGTCGATGCCGGGCTGGTCGACGCGGGCCGGCCGACGGGCGGCTGCGACTACACGAGCCAGTGCGACGCGGGCGCCGTCTGCTCGAGCCGCGGCGTCTGTCTGCCCGAGTGCCTCACCACCCGCGACTGCCCCATCAATCAGGTGTGCTCGTCGTCGGGCGCGTGCGAGCCGGTGATGAGCGACGGTGGCGCCGGCGGCTGCACCTACTCGAGTCAGTGCCCGCCACGGCAGCGCTGCGGGCGCACCGGCCAGTGCGAGCCCGAGTGTCTCGACTCGCGCGACTGCACGCCCGGAGACTCCTGCTACGGCAACGGCTGCTACCCCTCGCTCGGTGACGCGGGCTTCGCCGATGGCGGCGTGCCGTCTGGCTGGGGCACCACCTGCCTCGTCTCGTCGCAGTGCACCAACGACCTCATCTGCGACTCGCGCGGCCGCTGCAGCTACGAGTGTCAGAGCAACACCGACTGCGTCGGCAACGCGGCGGGCACCTGCTGCTCGACCAATCGCTGCCGCTCGGGCTCGTTCTGCAGCGTGGTGATTGCCGACGCCGGCACGCGCGACGCGGGAACGTCGGGCCTCGACGCCGGCTGCCTCGCCGACATCGACTGCCTCGACAACGACTTCTGCAACGGCGCCGAGACCTGCCGCGCCGGCCGCTGCGTGTCGGGCACCAACCCGTGCTTCGACAACAACCCGTGCACCAACGACATCTGCCTCGCGGCGTCGCGCCAGTGCACGTACCAGACGATCGCCACCGACGTTGACGGCGACGGCCACTACCCGACGCAGTGCCCGCGTGACGCCGGCGCGCCGGCCGACGACTGCGACGACAACGACAACACCGTGTACGGCGGCGCCCTCGAGCGCTGCGACTGGAAGGACAACAACTGCAACGGCACCATCGACGAGTCGTTGTGGCGTGAGCGCAACGGCGCGCGTGGCGTGGTGACGGCCGCCGCCGACTACCCTCCCAGCGGCGGAGCCCCCGTGGCCGTGCGGGTCGGCAACGAAATCGTGGTGGTCGCCGCTTCCCATCACGTGAAAGGCACGCACGACGCGTTCCGGCTCGACGGCACCTCGATGAGCGTCATCACCGGCCCCGTCGCGCTGCACTCGGCGAACTCACCGTGGCCCACCTGCACCAGCAGCGTGGTGCGCTACGGCAACCAGGCCATTCTGCCTTCGCTGACGGTGACCGACGGAGGCCTCGCGCTCGCGAGCCTCGTCGCGCGCTTCACCAACTCGCAGGCCGCCTGCTGCAGCTCGACGACACCGCCGCTCGAGGTGCGCCGCTTCGAGGCGCGCCTCACCACGTTCGCGCCCGACCTGACGGTGCGCTCGTCGACGGTGCTGCAGACGGGCACCGAGGCGGCGGGCCAGTGCCGAGACTTCACCGGCATCTCGTTCAGCCAGGCGTCTGGCACCAGCGGCTTCACGCCCATCGGCCGCATCGCCTCGGCCTACAGCCCCACGCTCGACCAGCACATCGCCACCTGGTGGGACAACGTGTCGGTGGGCAACGTCATCGGGCTGCGCTTCAACACGGTGAGCGATGCCGGTGTGCTCGGCGTGCGCCGCGACGTGTTCGCCTCGGCGACGGCCACCGAGCCGGCGCTGGCCGACACCAACCAGTCGGGCCCGCAGGTGGCGGTCGGCAACCGCAGCGTGCTCTTCGCGTGGACGAACGCTCCCGTGCAGCCGTCGGTCGTGAAGGTGGTTCGCTGGGTCATCTACGCCAGCGACCTCTCGTCGGTTCGCGAGGGCCCGTTCCAGTTCACGCTGCCCGGCACGGGCACCGGCACCACGCCCTGGCTCGACAGCGCCATCTTCGATGGCCAGAAGTACGTGCTGCACGTGACGGGCTCGGGAACGACCGCCGTCGCCAGCCGCTTCCTCGCCATCGACGAAGACGGCGTGCTGCTGTCGTCACGCCCGATGTCGTCGTCGCAGCCGGTGAGCACCGCGACCGAGGCCGGCTGGTCGGGCGGCGTCAGCACGGGCAACGCCATCATCGGCAGCAAGGGCTTCGTCACCGCGAACCAGCAGGGCAACTTCTTGCGGCTGACGGTGGGGCCCTCGAACCCCGCCTCGCCCCTGCAGGTCGTCGACACCGAGATGATGATGCAACCCCAGAGCAGCCGCAGCGACTTCGCGGTGGTGCCGCTCACCGAGAGCAGCGTGGGCCTGTTGTGGACCGACGGTGTGCTGCGGAAGACGGTCTTCGAGTGTCTGCCGTAGCGCGCTCCCGGGCCGACGAGCTTCTGGCGCTGGGCCTCGGCGAAGGCGACCTGGTCATGGTTCACGCGTCGATGCGGCGCGTGGGCGGTCGCGCCGAGCACCTCGTCGAGCAGCTCCTCTCGGTACTCGGGCCGGGAGGAACGCTCTGCGCGTACGTCGACTTCCGGCCGACCGACGCCGTTCCGTTCTTCGACGTCGACCGGTCGCCGGCGATGGAGGACCACGGCGTGCTGGCCGAGGTGATTCGGTGCTGGCCGGGCGCGGTTCGGTCGGTGAACCCCGGGGCGTCGGTCGCGGCGATTGGCGCGCAGGCGGCCTCGCTCTGCGCAGAGCACCCGCTGAACTTCGGCTACGGGCCGGGCTCGCCGTTCGCGAAGCTCGTGGAGCGCGAGGGCCAGGTGCTGCTGCTCGGCTCCGACTTCGACCACGTGACGCTCGTGCACCACGCCGAGCACCTGGCGACGCTGCCCGACAAGCGAGTCATCACGTCGGAGATTGCCTGCGCCCCTACCGGAGCCGTCGTTCGCATCGAGGAGTTCGACACGAGCGAGCCCGTCGTCGCGGGCATGCCCGACGACTCGATTGCCCGAATCACCCGCGCGTTCATCGACGCGGGCCACGCCGCGAGCGGCCCGGTGGGTGGAGCGCAGGCGTTCGTCTTGCCGGCCCGGGCCTTCACGCGCTTCGCCGTCGACTGGCTCGAGTCGAACTTCGGGGCAGGCGCTACTTCTTCGCGTGCACCGACAGCTTGAGCAGCACGTTGTCGGCGATGAGGTCGTCGGGCTTGCCCGGGTAGACGATGCCGAAGTCCTTCCGGTTGAGCGCGAACTCGGCGGTGACGTCGGCGCCCGAGTCGGTGAGCGTGATGTCAGCGGGGAAGGCGATGCTCTTCGTCACGCCGTGGAGCGTGAGGTCGCCCGTCACGTCGTAGCGCGTGCCTTCGGCCTTCTTGAGGCTCGTCGACACGAAGCGCGTCACGGGGAACTGCTCGACGCCGAAGAAGTCGGGGCTCTTGAGGTGGCCCGTGAGCTTCTCGGCGTCGGCGAACACCGAGCTCATCTCCACGTCGACGCGCACGCGGCTCTTCGTGAGGTCGTTCTCCACCACCTCGAGCGCGCCCTTGAACGCCTTGAAGCCGCCGTCGTGTTTGCCGGTCACCTTCGCGCCCGTGAAGGCGATGGTGGAGCCCTCGCTCGAGAACGTGAAGGCCGTCGCGTTGGCGAGTGGGGGCAGCTCGGCCAGCGCCGCGACCGTCGTCTTCGTGGCGGGGGCGACGGTGGCCTTCGTCTTGTCCTTCGCGGGGTCGGGGCAGCCAGCGAGAGCGACGATGCAGAGAATCAGGAGTGAAGTTCGCATGTGATGCCTCATGACACGAGGCGGGCGCGGGTTTCATTCATACTCGGCGCATGTCCTCGTTCGAACGGCTGGCCACGGAGTTGATGCGGCGGCACGCGCCCGAGGGCTTTGGTCTCGACTTCACGTCGTTCTCGCGGAAGGGCACCGTGGTGACGCTGAGCGGAGCGCTGCCGCGAACGATGCACTTCGGCGTCATCACCCTCGACCTCGACCAGGGCGTGGCGACCTACGTCGATGAAGACCACCGCGATGGCGGTGACGAACTCTTGCGGCGCGTGACGTTGACCGCTGAAGAGCTCGAGTCGTTGAGACGCGCCTGAGCACAGCGTCCGCTCACTCGAAACCAGCCTGATTCGCTCAGACGCGCGTGAGGAACCGCTTCGACACCAGGTGGTCGACGAGCTCGAACACGGCGCCGTCGTCGACTCCGAGCGCGGTGCGGAGCTTCGGCATCACACTCCCGATGCTCCCCGGCTTCTTGAACGCGTCGAGCGCCGCGAGCACCGCCGCGCCCTCCTCACCCTGCTGCAACATCGGGTCGGCGAACCGCTTCGGCGACAACGCCGGAGCGCACGCCATGCCCGCGCCATTCTCCGAGCGCAGCACCGTCACCGGCTCCGATGCGACGGCCGCCGGCACCTTGTAACGACCGAGCCAGTCACCGAGCGACACCTGCTTGAACGCCGTCGACACGCGCAGCTTCGTTCGCGCCATCAACACGTGCTCCTGCTTCGCGGCGTGTTCGGCCAGCACCTCATCGAGCTTCGTGCACGCCCGCGTCACCGTCTTCTCGAGCGCCGCATCTTTGAAGCGCACCATGGGAATCGCGCCGCCTGGTTTGCGCTTCGAGAAGAACGTGAGGAAGTCGTCGAAGGTGACCGCCTCGGAGACCATGCCGAAGCGCTCGGCGTGTGACGTCACCAGCGCGCCGGGTTGCGACTGCAGCCGCTGGTAGCCGACACGACAGCCGCGCCGCATCACCTTGTCGACCAGCCTCGCCTCTTCGTCGACCGCCTTCGCCGACGCCATCGGCAGCCCCGCGATGCCGCAGACCTCGAGCTCGAGGTTCGGGTACGAGAGGCAGTCGTCGATGGCCGCGAAGAGCGCGTCGTCGGTCGGGCAGGGCTTGAGAATTCCCGCTGCCATCAGCTCGAGCCGCTGCGTCTGCGAGAAGCACCCGATGTCGAGAATGAGCGCGACCTTGTGAAACGTCTGCGACAGCGCCTTCACCAGCCCACGCGCCGGCACGCCCCAGAGGAAGTACGTCGTCGACTGGCCCTTCAAGTCGAGCCCCGGCCACACGTCGCAGAGGTACTCCGTGGAGCCCCCGGGGAAGTCGTAGCGGTACTGCCAGACGGCGTGGCGAATCGCGCGGTGGTCTTCCTGCACCGAGTGGTACGGCCGCAGAAACGGCATGGGGCGGCCGAACTGCAGGCGCTGCGCGGCGCGCCGGCCTCCGCAGTACACGCACGACTGGTCGCAGCCCTTGCCCGGCGCCACCCACCCCGAGAAGCCGCTCTGGTCGAGCTTCGAGAGGAAGATGTCGTCGAAGTGCGAGTAGTGCACGTCGGCGCTCGC
>JAEUJR010000125.1 GCA_016793585.1 Archangium sp. | reverse complement strand
GCGCTCGCTCACCTTGTTGCCGTTGCTGAGCAGCACGGGGAACTTCGCGGGGTCGGCGCGCAGCGTGACGGTGAAGATGCTCATCACGTCGGGGCGGTCGGCGTACCAGGTGATCTTGCGGAAGCCCTCGGCCTCGCACTGGGTGAAGAGCCCGCTGCCCGAGGCGTAGAGACCCTCGAGGCTCTTGTTCTTCGACGGCGTCAGCTTTCGGCGCGTGGTGAGCGTGAACTTCTGCGGCGGCGACTTGAGCGTGAGCGAGCTCTCGCCGAGCGAGTACGCCGACTCGGGAGCGGGTTTGCCATCGATGGCGATGGAGAGCAGCTGGCCCGAGCCTTCGGCGTCACGGTCTCCGTCGAGAATGATGTCGCCCGAGGCGCCCGGCTTTCGCGCGATGACGAGCTCGGCTTCGACTTCGGTGTGGTCGACGTCGAGGTCGAAGGTGAGAGCGACGCGCTCGATGGTGAACGCGGGCGGAGTGTACTCAGAGAGTCGGGTCGTCTTCGGGGTGGCGTCTCGCAGCATGGGGCGCGGTCTACCAGCTTCTCCGTGGCCTTCCGCCGCCGTTGTGGCTGACTGGCCGGGTGCGTCGGTGGCTCCTGCTTCTCACGCTTGCCAGTTGTGCCCGCTCGGTCGCGCCGTGCGAGCCGTGGAAGTCGTGGGAGTTGATCGCGCTGTCCGATGCGCCGGGTGAGCGGATCGAACGCTGCACGGCGACGACGCTCATCTGGCGGGTGATGCGGGGTGGAGCGCGCGATGCCTGGCTGCGGAATCTCGAGACGATGTCCATCGATGGTGGCTGGCGGCTGTGGCGCAGGAGCGTGCTGGTGCGCCGCGGCTCGCCCGGGGTGCGGGTCGACGTCAGGAACGATGGCCCTGATCTGCTCATCGTCCTGATTCCTGATCAGGCCATCGACGTCGCGAAGCTGCTGAAGGAGCTGAACGGTGAGTGAGCTTCATCACGTGATGAAGGCGGTGGTGGAGGCGCTCGGGGTCGAGGCGCCGGTCGCTCCGAAGCCGACGCTGGTGAACGCCACGTTCGTCGAGCTTGCGGTGTTCATCGCTGACCTCGTGCGAGACCGCGTGCCGAAGAGTGAACGTGCGCGCTGGAATCGCCTGGTCGAGCTGGCGACGCCGATTCGTGAGGTCGGTCAGTTCACGAAGCCGCAGCTGAAGGAGCTGAAGGAGTTGTGGAAGAACGCATTCGTCGGCAACGAGTGGGGTGTGCTGCTGCCCGGCACGTCGCCGACCATCGGCATCGCGCTGCAGGCCGCGGTCGAGGCGATTCATTGTCACAACCACGACTCGTGTGGTGTCGCGAGCCGGCGCGCGGCGGTGCTGGCGGCGACGTTGCTCGGTCCGTCGATCATTCCCGTGCTGGGTGCGGAGCTGGCGCGCCTCGACGCGGTGACGGCGTGTCGAACTCGCAAGCTCACGCCGCCGCAGCGAATCGTCGAGACGTTGTGGCGTGGCGCGACGGGTGTGGCTCCGACGCATTGGATCGTTCGGCTCGAGGACGAGACCTTCGGACTGCTCGCGAAGACGCGCGGCCGGTGGACGTGGAGCCCGGGCTCTCGCGACGACGTGATCGCCACCGTGCCTGATGCGTTGATGCCCGCCGCGGTCGAGGCCGTGCTGGGAAAGAGGACGAGCGCCACCCTCGCGGCACCGCGCGTGATCAGTCCTCCCCTCGCGCTGAACGAACTCGCCGTCACCGACGAACTCGTGCTCGCGCGTGCAGACACCGAGAAGTTCGCGTGGCGCATCTCAGACGGAGAATCCGTTCCCTGGCCTGCGAAGACGAAGTTCCCCGCGGCGGCGAAGCCTGAAGTGCACGACCCGAAAGCAAAGTCCGTCGTCGTCGATGGGCGCACGCTGAAGCTCGACCGCCCGGGCGTGACGCACGTCGTGAAGACGGCAGACGGCGTGACGGTCGGCTACCACGAGGGGAAACGTGCCGCGTTCTTCGACAGCAACGGCACGCAGACGCATCTCGTTGCCGCGCGAAACCTCGGAGAGTCCATCGCGAACCTGGTGCCGCTGTGCAACGGACTGCTGCTCGCGTTCGGTCCGTGGCCGAAAGGCACCGTCGCGCTCGTCGACAAGAACTCCGTGGTGAAAGCCGTCGCGCGCCTCGGCACCTTCTACGTGAACCCCCAATTGAGATGGATCGTGGCAGAGGGGCCCGGCGGCGTGGCCTTCTTCGTTCACAACGCGCCGACCGGCATGAAGCTGGCGGTGTTCTCGTCGTGACAGGAGTGATGTTCATGCGCTGGTTGCTGCCGATGGTGCTGATGCTCGGGTGTCAGAAGCCCGCGCCCGCGCCGACTCCAACGCCTTCTGCTGCAGACGCCCTCGACGCGATCGACTCGCGCAAGCCGGTGCCGCTGCTGCCGATGATGGCGAACCATCAAAAGCAGAACATGCGTGAGCACCTCGTCGCGGTGCAGGAGATCGTCTCGGCGCTCGGCTCCGACGACTTCGCGCGCATCGAAGCGGCCGCGACGCGCATCGGTTCGTCACCGCAGATGGGCCAGATGTGCAACCACATGGGCAAGGGCGCTCCCGGGTTCACCGAGCAGGCGCTGGGCTTTCACGCGACGGCCGACGGCATCGCCGCTGCGGCGAAAGAGAAAGACAAGGCGAAGGTGTTGGCCGCGCTCGATGCGACGCTGAAGACCTGTACCGCGTGTCACGAGACGTGGAAGCAGAGGATCGTCACGGACGCCGAGTGGCAGCAGGCGACGGCCGGTCACTGACGAAGCGTGTTCGGTGACAACCCCGCGCGCGTGAGCGCCTGAAGCAACGTGCGCTCGTTGCGATAGCCCAGCGCGCTGGCGACCTCGGCGACGGTCACTCCGGGCGCGGTGAGCAACGACACGGCGAAGGTGAGGCGAATCGTGTTCAACGTCGTGCGGAACGAGCCACCCAGCAGGCCGACCCAAACGCGCGCCTTCGTCAGGTCTCTGCGCCACTGCCGCTCCGAGCGATCGCTCGTGTAGTCGACCCACATCGGCGCGCTCGACAGGTTCGTCAGGGCGACGTTCAACATCTTCGCCGCGCGCACCGCCTCCTCGGGAGGCTTCATCGGCGAGACGAGGGGAACTCCGAATCCTTCGCTCCGGAGTGCCTCCAGCAACGCCCTGAGCGTCGACTGGTCTTTCGTGCGGTCTTCTTCATTCGAGACCGCGTCGACGAACGCACGGGCCGCCGCGAGCGTGGGGGCCGACAGCATCTGCTTCGTCCACCCCTCGACCATCGGCTCGTCCCACTCGATGGTGAGCAGCAGCATGCCGTCTTCCCACCGGTCGATTTGCTCTGCGAGCGGCCCGCAGCTCGCCTCACCGGCCACGAGCGTGTGCTCTCCGTGCCGCCGGTCGACCCACCGGCCCTCGAGCACCAGCGTCAGGTCGTTGCGGAAGGTCGCGGTCTTCGCGCGCGGGCGGTCGACGGCCTCGTAGTGCATGCCTCGCAGCCGCATCACGTACGCACGAAAGCCCGGCTGCCTCAGCGCGAAGAACTGCCGCAGGGCACCAAGACGGGGCAGGGCGATGGAGCGCGTCAGACGAATCATGGCAGGCGTGGAGGTCTCGAGTGCAGCGGCAACCGGCGGAACGGACCCAGCGACAAACCAGACATCATCGCCACCATCTCACTGCGAACGATGGGCAGCTTGCACGCGAGCCCGAACAACGCGTCGCGCACCAGCCCGAGCGGCGTGAGGTCTGACTGGAAGAACGGAGTGAGCCACCGCGTGACGAACTGGTACCAGCCCAGGTGCGCGCGTCGCGTGCGCGAGTAGCGAAACAACGCGTCGTCGAGTCCATCGGTGCTGCTCAGACACTCCGCGAGCGTAGCCGCGTCGACGAGCGCGAGGTTGGCGCCCTGGCCCAGCTGTGGACTCATCGCGTGCGCGCTGTCTCCCAGGTACACGACGCGGCCCACGTTCCACGGCCACATCACGACGTCGTGGTACTCCGAGAACAGCAGGTCGTCGTGCGTGTGCAGCTGCGCGAGCACCGGCTCCGTCGCGGGCATGTCTCGGAGCAGCTGC
>JAEUJR010000094.1 GCA_016793585.1 Archangium sp. | reverse complement strand
CGAACTGAAGAGCCGCGGGCACCATGGCTGGCGCGATTCGAATTCTCATCGTCGACGACTCCGCGCTGACGCGAGAGACGCTGCGGCGCACGCTCGAGCTCGACCCGCGCCTCAAGGTCGTCGGCGAAGCGAAGACGGGCGAAGAGTCGATCGAGCTGGTGCGCGCGTTGTCGCCCGATCTCGTGACGATGGATCTGCAGATGCCCGGCATGGGCGGGCTCAAGGCGATCGAAGTGATCATGCGCGAGCGGCCGACGCCGATCGTGGTGATCAGCGAGCGCAGCTCTGCCGGAGTCGTCGACTACAACTACGAGGCCATCAGCCGGGGTGCGCTCGAGCTGGTGCCGAAGTCGTCGGTGTTCGGGCAGGGCCCAGACGACGTGCGCCGGTTCGCCGAGCGCATTCGCCGGCTCGGCGAAGAAGGCCTCAGCGACGATCGCCCCGCGCCGTCGTCGAGCCCGCCGTCGATTCCCGTCACCAACGAGGCGCCGCAGCTGCTCGGCCTCGGCGCCTCGACCGGTGGGCCGCGTGCGCTCTCGAAGTTCCTCACCGAGCTGTCGCCCGACTTTCCGCTGCCGATCGTCGTGGTGCAGCACATGGCCGAGGACTTCTTCGAGAGCTTCGTGCGCTTCCTGGCCGACTCCACGCGCCGCCGGGTGGTGATGGGCACGGCCGACATGCCGCTGGTCGCTGGGACGATCTGCGTCGCGCCTCCCCGGCAGGAGCTCTTCGTTCGCGAGAACCTCACCGTGAAGCTCTTGAACCCGCCTCCGGGGCAGCTCATCTCTCCGTCGGTCGACAGCCTGTTCTTCTCGATGGCGACGGCGCTGAAGGGCCGCGGGCTGGGCGTGTTGATGACGGGCATGGGCGACGACGGCGCGCAGGGGCTGTTGCGCATGCGGCGCATGGGTGCCCGCACGGCCGTGCAGGATCGGGTGAGCTGCGCGGTCTGGGGCATGCCGCGCGCGGCGCTCGAGGTGGGAGCGACCGACGTCGCGCTCAACGTCGAGAAGCTCGCCGCGTGGTGCACCGAGATGTGCAGAGGCATGACGCCCACGCCTCCGCCAGTCGCGGCACCGCCCAAGAAGCGCCGCGTGCTGGTGGTCGACGACGATCACGCCGCGCTCGAGTTCGCGCGAACCCAACTGGAGCGCGCCGGCTACGACGCGCACACCCTCGACAACCCGATGATGGTGGCCGCGACGCTGCGACGAACGCCCGCCGATCTCGTGCTGCTCGAGAGCGAGCTGGTGACGGTCTCTGGCGCGGTGGTGGCCGAGGCGCTGCGCAAGAACGGGCTGGGCCACGTGCCGCTCGTGCTCCACTCGAAGCTGCAGGGCGACAAGCTGAAGCTGCGGGCGACCGAGTGCGGCGTGCTGGGCTTCGTGCACAAGGGAGACCCCGCGACGATCGATCTCATTCGCGGGCTCATCGGCGGGCCGAACCGCAGCTGAGGCTCAACGAACCTCGAGCACGTGCGCATCGCGCACCTTGAGGCGGCGGGGCCCGCTGCTGGCGAACGAGAGGTACTCGGCCTCGGAGTCGGTCTGCCACGCCCACGTGCGCTCGTCGTCTCGCGCCTTGAACGTCACGGTGTACCTGTCGCGGCGCGTGCCGGTGCGTTCGGTGACGCCACGCCGTGCAGGGCTCACCGCCTGGCCGAGGTCGAAGCCCTCGCCCTGAACGAGGTCGACACGATCGAGCACGTACTCGAGGCGTTTCCACGTGAAGTACGGCGCGGAGTGCGGCACCTCCTTCCACACCGGCACGCGGCGGGTCTTCTCGACGGCGCGAAAGGCTGGCTCCGAGATTGTGCGGGTGACGGTGCGGGTGCGCGGAGTGCGCTCGGTCTTCGTTTCGGTGCACCACTTCGGCGTGCAGCGATCGCGTTCACGGGAGCACTCCTTGCGACAAGTCGCGAAGCCGTTGCCGTTGGGCTTGCAGACCTCGCGGCACGTCTCGCGGCCAGGCGAACAGTCTTCGCCGCAGCGAACGCGCTCGGTGCGTGTGCGCGAGTCGGTGCCGTCAGCGACCTGCTCGGTGACGGTGCGGCTGCGGGTGCCGTCGGGAACGTCTTCGGTGTACGTCTCGAGCGCCCACCCGTCCTGCACGCGCTCGGTGTGGTGAACGCGCGTGCCCGCCGGCTTCACCTCGACTGCATCGCCAGGAATGTCCTGCTTGAAGCCTTCGTGGGCGACGAGCTGCTGGCGCTCGATGTCGACACGGCGCTCCCAGTGACCGCCGATGACGACCACGTCGACCTCGAGCTCCTCCGAGAGGCCGACGAAGGGCGCAGAAGCGGCGGGCCTGCTGCCTGCGAAGTGAATGACGGCGAACGCGGCGAACACGAGCCCCGCCAGGCCCATCACCAACACGCCGAGAATCGCCGAGCAGCCCCACGTGCAGCCGGTGGTGCGAATCGGAATGGGCGCGCGCGCCGGTTTGCCGGCGCCACAGTTTCGGCACGAGCCGTCGGCATTGCGCTGGTTCGAGTCGCAATGCGCACAGCGCCAGTCGGAGCCGCCCATCGCGATCGCGAGCAGCGCCGGGTCGGTGACGGAGGGCGCGGCAGCCGTGTCGGCCGGCATCTCCCACTGCTCCGAACCGTCCATCGGGTTGGCGCAGCGCTGGCAGACGCCATGGCGACCGAGGTTCTGGTGACCGCAGCTCGAACAACGCCACGTCATCTCAATCTGCCGTTCAGTCATCGTCGCCCGATTCCCTCCACTCGAGGTTGGGCACTGACGGGGATTTCCGTCACGGATTCACCGCTGCCGGCGAACGCGCAGCAACAGCGCCAACGCGAGCACCCACTCGGAGCCCGGCGTGCTGCACCCGCACCCCGTCGCCAGGGGCTCAGCACCGCCGCCCGCGCCGCCTGCCGTCGCACTGCCTCCTGCCGTTGCAGCGCCTCCCGCCGTGGCGGTGCCTCCCGCCGTCGCGGTGCCTCCCGCCGTCGCAACACCTCCCGCCATCGGAGCCCCACCCGCCGAACCACCGCCTGCGGCCCCTCCGCCCGCGCCACCCTCGAGTGAACACGTGGCCGAGCAGCCATCTCCCGACCGGGTGTTTCCGTCGTCGCACCCTTCCCCGCCCTCGCGCGCGTGGTTGCCACACGTGGCCGTCAGCGCGATTGGCCTTGGCCCGTACGTGGGCAGCGAGGCACCGGCTTCGTACGCGCCGAGATCGGGCGCCGTGCCCAGTGAGCCATCGTTGATGCCAGAGAGCGCCACGCCGGTGTCGACCGCTGGAGACGCACTCGCCAGTCGCAGATCGACCTGCGGCTGCTCGGGGAACGGGCTCGAAGGAAAGGTGATGGTCGAGGAGAAGATCGACAGATCGACCTGCTGCGCGTGGGCTTCGGTGGTTCCCGAACGCAGCGAGGCGAGGGTCGTGAAGCTGGTCGCTCCGATGCGGCCCTGAAACGAGCCCGTGCCGACAGAGCCGAAGCCGTCGAAGTCGTAGCTGCACCCTGCTCCTGATTGCGCGAGGTCGGCCACACGACCCGTGCCGTTGCCAAACCCGCCGTACGTGCCGAACCCGGTGCCGCCGATGAAGACGTTGTTGCGGAAGAACGCGCGCTGCCAGGCGACGCCCGAATAGATGCCGAGGCCGTCACCGGTCTTCACCACCGTGTTGTGGAGCGCGACGTCGCCGACGCTCCCGCGGTGCAGCTTGAACGGCGTGTAGATGACGTTGAACATCACGTTTCGCACCGAGTACGCGGGCCCGCCGAGCGTGGGCTGGCCCGAGATGCCGACGAACGAGTTGCGAATGCGGTTTCTCAGGATGCGCATGTTGCCCATCGAGAAGTCCGCCTCGATGGCGTCGTCAGCGCCGATCTCGATGTCGTTGCCGATGATGTCGATGCTGGTCTGGTTCTTCGCCTCGGCGTCTTCGAGCGTCGAGATGCAGTCGCGAAAGCCCTTCACGTGGTTGTACGCGATGACGTTGCCCGCGCCGGTGAGCTCGATGCCCTCGCCCAGGTTGTTGCCGTTCGCGCCGACGGTGGCGTTCGCGAAGGTGGTCGAGCCGGTGATGTCGTTGTCGATGACGGTGATGTTGAAGACGGCCGTGCCGGTCGTGGTGTCGTAGGCGACCACGCCTGAGCCCGCGGTCTGAATCACGTTGCGAGAGACGACGATGTCGTGCGCGTTGTTGAACTTCACCTGGGCGTTGATGCGCAGCCCTTCGACGACCCAGAACGCCCGGCCGTCGAGCCGAACCTCGCCCGTCACGATGGCGCCCTGCGGGTTCTCGGCCTTGAGCCAGATGTGCTGAGCGCCCGCCGCGCCATTTCGGGTGACGGTGATGGGCGCATACATGCCGTCTGCCAGCAGGATCACGTCACCCGGGTTCGCGGCGGTGAGCGCAGCGCCGATCGTCGACGGCGTCACCCGGCGAACCGTCGCGGTCGCCGCGGGCTCGGGCAGCTGCCGCGTGGCGGCCATCACCGTTCGGGTCGTCGAGCCGCCATCGGGGTCCGTGAGCGTGAGCTCGATCTCCCAGGTCGTGCCGGGCGTGAGATCGAACAGCGAGCCCGAGTGTTTGTTCGTCCACGAGAAGCCCTCGGCAGTGCCGGCCGGAACGCGACGCAGCGGCAGGCCCACCCGCCACGCGCTCGAGCCCTGCGCGCGGTACCGAACGGTCACCACCGAGTCGAGATCGTCATCGCCGGTGACGGCCCACTCGACCGACAGGTTCTCGTAGGTCGGGTACGGCGTGGTGACGGTGCCGGCCACGGAGGGATCGGCGGCGAGCACGAGGGCGAGGAGCAGCGTCATGAGTCACTCCGGTCGATCGAGGGCGAGGTACAGCTCGTCGAGCTGGCGCTTCAACGTCAGCGTCCTGGTGGCGAGGAAACCGGCGAGGCCGAGGCGCACGATGGCCATGAACCACGGCTCTCCACCCAACAGCGGGAGCAGGGTTCCCAGCCCGACCATGCCGATGCAGCCGACCGCGAGGCCGAAGCGGCGCCGGCTGTACATGGCGAGCCCGAACGACAGGTGCGCGAGCGTGAGAATCACCGCGATGGCCAGCCGCCGCGGGTCGGCGTCGAGCACGGTCTTGTCGAGCTGCTGCCACAGCCCAAACCCCAGCAGCCCCAGCCCGGCCAGCGCGGTGAAGAGGCCGATGTCGCGAGAGAGCTCGGCGATGCGCGAAGGCGCTGCTTCTCGCCGGCACGCTGGGCAGACGCCGCCATGCGAGAGGCAGATCTCACACGCGGGCTTGCGGCAGCGAGCGCACACGCCCTTCGCCTTCGCGCGCGCGTGAATCACGCACAGCTCGGGCGCTTCGGGAGCCATCACGAGTTGCTGCAGCACCGGCGCCTGCGCGTCGGTCGATTGATCGGAGAAGTCGATGCGCTTCGGGCGCGCAGAGAGCGGCGCGCTCGTCTTCGTGCGCCGGGGCGCCTTCGTCTCTCTCGGGAGCGTGGCCATGCACTGCGAGCACACGTCGTCCGTGTGGCTCACCGCCGCTCCGCAGAATGGGCAGACCTCCACGACGCCCAAGGGTATCAGGCACCCTTCATCGCGTCGGCCACGAGCTGCTCCAACCGCCCCAGCGCGGTCTCGAGCGTCGCCATGGCGGGCCCGAAGCTGAAGCGCACGTACTGACGAAAGCGGCTCGCGCGGGCGGCGCGGCGTTTGCCCGGGTTCACGTCGAAGAACTCGCCCGGCACGGTGATGACCTTCTTCTCGAGGGCGGCGCGGAAGAAGCCCATGCCGTCGTTGAGCGGCGCAGGCAGCTGCGAGACGTTGCCCCAGACGTAGAAGGTGCCGTCGGGCACGCGATCGGCGCGAATACCGAGCCGCATGAGGCCCGAGAGCAGCTTGTCGCGCTTCTCCTGGAAGGCCTTGTGGAGCGCCATCGTCTCCTGCACCACGAAGTTCTCTTCGAGCAGGGGAATGGCCGCGCGCTGCACCGGCTTGTTGCCGCCACCGTCGAGGAAGCTGCCCGCCGAGGCCACCGCGTCGATGACCTGCCTGGGCCCGATCGTCCACGTCACGCGCCAGCCGGGGTAACGCCAGTTCTTCGTGAGGCCGTCGAAGAGCACGACCGGGTCTTTGTTCACGTCTTCGACGTAGCGCGCAGCCGACTCCACCGGCAGCACGCCGGGCGGGCTGTTCCAGATGTAGTGCGAATAGAACTCGTCCATCAGCAGGGTGCAGTCGAGCTCGCGCGAGACCTCGACCCACTTCTCGAGCTCTTTGCCCTGCACGACCTTGCCCGTGGGGTTGCACGGGTTCGACAGGAGCACCGCCGACAAGCCGCGGCCCATCACCTCGCGGCGCAGATCCTCCGCCGAGAACGCGTAGCCACGATCGCCCTCGAGCAGAATCGGAATGGGCGTGAAGGCCTTGAAGATGTCGAGCAGCTCTTCATACGCGGTGTAGTCGGGCAGGAAGTGGCCGAGGTTGATGTGGCCGAGCGCCGCCGCCGCGCGCGTGAGCGACGCTCTGCCGCCGCCCGAGACGCTGACGTTCTCGGCCGTGTACTGAGACTTCTTCCCCTTGCGGTAGAGCCGGTTGTACAGGTTCGCGATCGCCTCGCGCAGCTCGGGCAGGCCCTGCACCGGCGCGTACTCCTGATCGTCGACGTCGACTGGAATCGTGTGCACGCGCGGCGGAGCGCCGGGCAGCTCGCCCGTCTCGGGCTGGCCCTGACCGAGGTTGCACCAGTCGGGGTTCTTCGCGCTGAAGCCCAGGCGCTGCGCTTCGGTGGTGACGTAGATGACGCCGGTGCGCGGCACCTGGCGGAACGCGGTGATGTGGTGCGGCTCTTCGACGCTCACGACTGACTCCTGCAGCGCCGTCTGCAGCGCTTGTGACGAGAACCTCAGCTCGAGGCGCTCGATTCCATTCACGACTACCACGGGCACCCGATAGCGGAAGGCTTTGAACCAGTCGTCGCGCTCGAGAATGTTGCGTGCTTCGACGGTGAAACCCCACGCCGCGCGCGCTTCGTCGATGAGATCCATCGCCTCGTCGCAGAGGTGGCAGCCCGGCTTGCGGTAGACGATCAACTCCATCGGGGGCGAGTGTAGCGGTCAGGCGCACATCAACGTGTGGGAAGGTTCACGGCCGCTCACGGCATGCTCACCGTGGGATCTGCGCCGAGATTCATCGTTCCTCCACACTCGATCACCAACCAACCATTGAGGACGGTCGCGCTTTCGCGTGGAATCCCCGGTGTGACGACCCGCGGCCTGGCAGGCGACTTCGAGACGATGCCGCTGAAGGATCTGATCGTCTACCTCGCCAACCGCATGGCGACGGGCGTGCTGACGCTCGAGCGCGAGGGCCTCAAGAAGTCGGTGCAGCTCGAGCAGGGCCGCATCATCAACGCGTCGTCGAACCTGCCGCGCGAGTACCTCGGCCAGTTCCTCATCAACATGGGGCACATCACCGAGGAGCAGTTCAACCGCGCCTGGCAGACCCAGCAAGAGACGAAGGTCTTCCTCGGCCGCATTCTGGTGATGATCGGCCTCGTGAAGGAGGACATCGTCGTCGCCGCGCTCGCCACCAAGTTTCGCGAGACGCTGCACGAGGCGTGCGAGTGGCCGGTGGGCACGTTCGTCTTCACCCAGGGGCTGCCGCCTGCGCCAGCCGACGGCCTCGACGTGCGCGTCTCGCTGATGGACGTGTACAAAGAAGCCGACTTTCGCGCGCAGGCGTGGGAGCAGATTCGCAAGGTCTTCCCGTCGCCGCAGTGCACGCTCGAGATGAAGGAAGATCTGCTCGAGATGACGCCGCGGCGGGGCTCGCTCGACGTGAAGCTGCTCAAGGGCATCGAGTCGGGCAAGACGCTCGAAGAGCTCGCCCTCGGCCTGCACGCGACCGACTTCTTCCTGTACCAGCGCCTGTACGCCCTGCACGCGATGGGCGCCCTCGTGGTGAAGCCGCCCCGCGTCGAGAAGGAGGCCGAGTTCGCCATCGACGTCGACCTGGGCCTCGGTGACAGCCCCTCGCCAGAGCAGCTGCTCGAGAACGCCCGGGCCTTCTTCGCGCAGGCGAACTTTCGTGACGCCTACTCGGTGGCGCGACGGTCGAATCAGCTGGTGCCCACGCTCGACGCCACGCTGCTGCTCAAGCAGATCGAGTCGGCCTGGCACCCGCAGCTGCGCGCCGATCTGATGGCGAAGCGGTTGGTGCCCCACTCCGCGATTCCGCCCGAGGCGATGGGGGCGCTCAACCTGTCTGCGCCCGAGCGGTATCTGCTCTCGCGCGTCGACGGGAAGCGCGAGCTCGAGGCGATCGTGCGGGTGGCGCCGCTGCGTGAGTTCGAGGCGCTCACCTACTTCGATCGCTTCCGCAGCCAGGGCTGGGTGCAGCTCTAAGGCGCCTTCGAGAGGAACAGCCGCATCGCTTCACGGCCGAGCCACGTCGCCCGAATGCGCCAGTGCGGGTCGTTGACGATGATCGCTGCCACCGCCACCCGTGGGTGCTCTCTGGGCGCGAAGCCGACGAACCACGAGTAGTCGCGAAACGGCTGCTTGTCGGCGAGCGAGCCCGTCTTGCCGACCGCGCCGGGCACCCGCATGCCGCGCTCGTGGAAGATGCGCCGCGCGGTGCCATCGGTGATCGTCTCCTCCATCATCGAGGTGAGCGCGGCGGCGACGTCTTCCGAGATCACGCGCTCACTCGGCGGCTCGAGCGGCACTTCGTTCTCGAACAGCACCGGCGCGCGCCACAGGCCCTTGTTCGCCGCCACCGAGGCCAGCGCCGCGCCGTGGAGCGGCGAGAGGTAGACGTCTCCAAAGCCGGCTCCGGTGAGGGCGAGCTCAAACGTGTCCTGGGGCACCGAGGCGAGCGACATGTCGGTGGGCACGGGGAAGCGCCAGGGCACGTTGAAGTGAAACGCGCGCGCGGCCACTTTGAGCTTCTCGGCGTCGAGGTAGCGCGAGGTGAACTTCGCGAAGAGCACGTTGGCGCTCATGGCCAGCGCCCTGGCGAGCGTGAGGCAGCGCGTGTCTTTCTCGGAGTCGAGCAGCTGCGCGGGCGTCACCTTGCGCTTGCCGCCGTACGAGCAGAGCTCTTCAGCGGGAGAGACGCCCACGTCGAGCAGGGCCGCGGCGGTGACGATCTTGAAGATGCTCGCAGCCGGGTACAGCGCGCGCGTCGCGAGCCCACGCAACCCCGGGTCGGCTTCGCTGTGTTCGGCCATGGCCAGCACGCGGCCAGTCGAGGGCTCGAGGGCCACCACGGCGGCGTACGGCGTCTGGTACTCGCGCAGCACCTCGGTGAGCTTCTGCTGCAGCGCCGCGTCGATGGTGAGCTGCCGCTGCTGACCCTCGTGTTCGGCGAACAGCTTGCCGCCGATGAAGACGCTCTTCGCCAGCACGTCGCGCTCGGGCGAAATGCTCGTCGCCTTCGCCAGCGGAGGCGCCACCAGGCGGCTGGGCACCTCGAGCTCCATCGCGTCGCCGGGCTCGTCGTCTTCCGCGAAGGCTTTGGTCGCGACGAGCAGCGAGAGCAGGAACCACTTCACGAGAACGAGAATTCGCTCACCCCCGGCCCGATGACAAGGCCCCGGCGAATGTTGGGCACAACGCCACCCTCGCGGGCTATGCAGCCGCGCGTGACGGACCTTCAAGAAATCGGAGCAGTCTGGCGGGGCGAGACGGTACGTGCCACGCGTTCTGGCCGCGTCGTGGTGTTGCTGCTGCTGTTCATGATGTTCGTGGGCCTCTCGCTCACCATCGTGGGCTTCCTGAGCAGCCAGCTCAGCGCCAAGGCCGAGGAGCAGGCGAAGTCGGCTGGCGTCGACCTGAACGACGAGAAGGTGAAGACGCAGTTCAACGAGGGCAAGAAGCAGTTCCTCTCGGTCGTCATCACCGACGACGAAGAGATGCTCGATTCGCTGCTCGCGCTGCCCGTCGTGTTGCTGTTCGTCTTCAAGCTCACGCTGCGCTTCGTGCCGCTGCTGATCGCGCTCATGGGCTTCGATCAGCTGGCCGGAGAGCTCGGCCCCAAGTCGATACGTTTCCTCGTCGTGCGGGTGAAACGAACGAACCTGATTCTCGGCAAGTTCCTCTCGCAGGTGACGATCTTCGCGGCGCTGCTCGCGGTCTGCACGATTCTGATGGTGGTGGTCGCGCGCATTCTCAACGACGACTTCGCGGCGAAGGACGTCGTCATCTGGACGCTGCGCCTGCTCGCCTCGTCGTTCGTGCTCGCGGTCGCCTACCTCGCGCTCACGACCCTCTGCAGCAGCATCGTGAAGAGCGGCGCGGTCGCGCTGGTGCTGAACATCATGATCCTCTTCGGCATCTGGGCGCTCGCGTTCGTCGGTGAGAACTTCGCGTTCCCCGGCACGGTGAAGGCCGATGACGGAAACCTGCTCGCGCTGCTGCGCACCGAGAGCTGGGCGGCGTACCTGCAGTACTTCTCGGTGTGGCACTACGGGCAAGACCTGCTGCACCCTGCGCCGCTGCGTTTCGCCGTCGCGGCCCTCGTGCACCTGGGCTTCGCGCTCGTCTTTCTCGGCCTCGCGCAGCTCGCGCTCAAGAAGAGGGACCTGTGAGCCAGCCCGCCATTCGTCTGGAGAAGCTCTCGAAACACTTCGGCCTCAAGCGCGCCGTCGACGACGTCTCGTTCGAGGTGCAGGAGGGCCACTGCTACGGCCTCATCGGGCCCAACGGCGCCGGCAAGACGACGACGTTCTCGATGATGTGCGGCTACCTGTTCCCCACGGCGGGCAGCATTCGCATCCTCGGCGCTGATCCGTTCGTGCCGGGTGCGCTCAAGGGCAAGGTGGGCGTGCTGCCGCAAGACGCGATTCTGCCGCCGCAGTGGCCGGTCGGCGCGCTGCTCACCTACTTCGGTCAGCTCTCGGGGCTCCCGAACGCCGAGGCCGAAGCGAAGCGCGTGCTCGAGCGCGTGCAGCTGCCCGAGACGTGGAGCCTGTACGCGAACCAGCTCTCGCACGGCATGGCCAAGCGCGTGTCGATGGCGCAGGCGCTCATGGGCAGCCCTCCCGTCATCTTCCTCGACGAGCCGACCGCCGGCCTCGACCCGAAGATCGCGGCGTCGGTGCGCGGGCTGATTCGCGACCTCAAGGGCAACCACACCGTCGTCGTCTCGAGCCACAACCTGCAGGAGCTCGAAGAGCTCTGCGACGCGTCGGCCATTCTCGACAAGGGCAAGCTCGTCAGCGCCGCGACGATGGCCGATCTCACCGGCCGCCTCGCCGAGTTCCGCGTGCAGATCGCGAAGGGCGAGGTGCCGCTGTTCGAGGTGAAGGCCCAGTCGGGCGTGAAGGACGCGCGCCTCGAGGCGAACAAGGTGCTGTGCGTGACGTTCGATGGCCAGGCCGTCGAGCCCGAAGAGATCATCACCCGCGTGGTCGGGCTGCTGGCGCAACGCAACGTGCTCTTCACGAGTGTGTGGCTCGGCAAGAAGCTCGAAGAGAAGGTGCTGCAGCTGACGTAGCCTGGGCTCGTCCTCCTGCGTTTGCCGGTGGTGTGCTGAGGAGAGTCAGGGCCTTCGGTCTGCACCGGCAAGGGTGTCTTGCCGCCTCGTTCTCGGGCGCTCGTCGCCAACGCAAAGTCTGTCGTTCCGAGTACGTCACGTGGTCGAGGGTCCATGCGCGCCATTCTTGTCGTCTCTGTCCTGCTGTCTTTCGAGCTGGCCTGTAGCGCCCCGGTTCAGCCCTCGTGCTCGGCCGACACCTGCAGTGGCTGCTGTGACTCTGCTGGAACCTGTCAGGCTGGCGTCACCGCCACCCAGTGCGGCGCGCGCGGCGCGGCCTGCGTGGCCTGTCAGGGGAGCCAGGTCTGTGCCCTTGGGTCGTGTTCGGGGTTCGGCTCGGGCGGCGGTTCAGCAACGGGAGGCGGGTTCATCACGGCCGGAGGGTCGGCTTCTGCTGGTGGCTCCGCGTCTGCTGGTGGCTCCGCGTCTGCTGGCGGTTCCGCGTCTGCTGGCGGCTCCGCGTCTGCTGGTGGCTCCGCGTCTGCTGGCGGCTCCGCGTCTGCTGGTGGCTCCGCGTCTGCTGGTGGCTCCGCGTCTGCTGGCGGCTCGCCTTCTGCTGGCGGCTCGCCGTCTGCTGGCGGCTCCGCGGCGGGTGGTGCTGCGGCGGGAACGTGCGCCGGAACACTCAGCGCCTGCGCATCGGCCTGTCTCGACCTGCAGAACGACCCGAACAACTGTGGCCAATGCGGGCGCGGGTGTTCTGGCGCGCAGGTCTGTCTTGGCGGCACCTGCGCGATCCTTCCCTCCGACTGCACGATGCCCGGAGCGCGGTGCGGCGCCGGCTTTTCCTGCGACCCCATCAGTCGAATGTGCCGCACGGGTTGCCGGCTCAACTCCGACTGTCCCGCGGGAGCGACCTGCAACACCATGACGAATACCTGCGCCTGCCCGGCGCAGCAGCATGCATGCGGGCAGAGCTGCGTCTCGGACACCGCAATCACTTCGTGCGGCAGCTCGTGCAGCGCCTGTCCGCCGCCGCCGGCCAACGGCGTCGCGACGACGTGCGACCAGGGCGCGTGCTCCTTCACCTGCATCGCGGGCTACGTGAAGCAGGGAGCCGCCTGCGTCGACGTCGACGAATGTGCGAACGCCAACGGAGGCTGTGCAACCGATGCGACCTGCACCAACACCCCAGGCTCGCGCACGTGCGCCTGCAAGACGGGCTTCACGGGTGACGGCATCACCTGCACCGACCTCAACGAGTGCCTGACGAACAACGGCGGGTGTGCAGCCAACGCGACCTGCACCAACACGCCGGGTGCACGAACCTGCACCTGCAACGCCGGCTACACGGGCACGGGGCTCACCTGCACCGACGTCAACGAGTGCCTCGTGAACAACGGCGGCTGCTCGGCCAACGCGCTCTGCACCAACACGCAGGGGTCGCGCACGTGCGCCTGCAATACGGGCTTCACCGGCGACGGCGTCACCTGCACCGACATCAACGAGTGCCTCACCAGCAATGGCGGCTGCCATGCGAGCGCGACGTGCACCAACACACCGGGCTCGCGAACCTGCGCCTGCAACAGCGGCTTCTCGGGCAACGGCACTACCTGCACGGACATCGATGAGTGCCTGACGAACAACGGCGGGTGCTCCGCTCGCGCCACCTGCACCAACACCATCGGGTCGCGCGTCTGCCAGTGCGGCGTGGGCTATGCGGGCACCGGCGTCACCTGCACCCCGGTGTGGACGCCCATGCACGTGATTCCCCGAACCCGGCCCGCCATGGTGTTCGACTCGATGCGTGGGCGCTTCGTCGCCTTCGGTGGTGGTGAACCGACGCTGCCCTTCGGCGAGACCCTCGAGAGCACCAACGGCGTGACGTGGACGGTAGTCGCCACCGCCGGCCCCGCGCCTCGCACCAACCACGCGATGGCGTATGACGCGGCCCGAGGCGTGGTCGTGTTGTTCGGCGGCGAAAACTCGACTGGCCTGCTCAGTGATACCTGGGAATGGAACGGCACGACCTGGTTCGCCCGTGTTGGCACCAACGCCCCCAGCCCTCGCGGCCAGCACGCGATGGCCTACGACGTCACGAGGCAACAGACGGTGCTCTTCGGTGGCCGAAGCGCCACCACCACGCTCGACGACACCTGGGTGTGGGACGGCACCACCTGGAGCCAGCGCCCGGTCTCGGCACCGCCTCGCCGTCGGCAGCACACCCTCACGTGGCACGGCACCCGTCAGGCCGTCACCCTCTACGGCGGCATCGACACTGCCACGCTCGGCGATCTCTGGGAGTGGAACGGCTCGGCCTGGTCTCAGCGCACGCCCGCCTCGCCGCCCGCCGGCCGGTCGAATCACTTCGCCGCATGGGACCCGACCGGCCAGCAGCTGATCGTCGTCGGCGGCGCGATCTCAGGGGTCGCGACCACGCAGGCCTGGAGCTGGAACGGGACGACCTGGGCCTCGCTGCCTGCGAACGGCGACGCCATCATCGGGGCCGGCTTCGCCTGCTCGACTTCGCAGTGCGTCGTGTTCGGCGGCTGGGTGAGCACCTTCCCCAACCCGTGGACTTCGGCCTTCGATGGCCAGGGCTGGGTGTTGCTCAGCACCAACCCCGGGCTGAACAGCAGCTATGTCGCCACCTTCGACAGCACGCGAGGCGCCCCCGTCGCGTTCGGAGCCAACGGCCTCTTCGATTGGAACGGCACGGCCTGGCAACGCGGGCCCTTCTTCAACACGGGCGTGAAGGCCGCGCGCTACGACGTCGGCCGCCGGGTCTCGGTCATTCACGCCAACACCGGCGTCACGTACACGTACGACGGTGGCGTGCTTGCCAACAGCGGCGCGCCCGACCCGACGCCGGGTCGCTTCGGCGAGGCGAGCACGTTCAACCCTTCGAGCGGCGCGGTGCTGATGTTCGGCGGCTCGCGAAACCCGATCTCGGGAGACCCGATCTACCGCACGTACAGCGACCTCTGGCAGTTCAACGGAACCTCGTGGACGTTGGCGGCGCCCAGCGGCACCGTGCCCGTGCGCAGCGAGGCAGCCCTCGCCTGGGACAGCACCCGAAACCGCCTCGTCGTCTTCGGCGGCGCCGACTTCACCACCGCCCTCAACGACACCTGGCTCTGGAACGGCTCCTCGTGGACGCAGTCGAACGCCTCAGGCCCATCGGTTCGGTACGCCGCGGCGGCCGCGTGGGATCCCGATGCCCAACGGGTCGTGCTCTACGGCGGCCGCCAGTTCCTCGGCTCGAACGGCCTGGTGCTGAACGATCAGTGGGAGTGGACCGGCTCGAGCTGGAGCCAGATCACCCTCGATCGCGCTCCGGGCACTGCGGGTCAGCTCGAGTACGATCTGGCCAACCACCGCATGCTGCACTTCAGCGGCGAAGGCGGGCTCTGGTATCGCCCGCGGAACTGAGCGCTACTCGACGTAGAACATCGGCTCGCGCTGCTGAATGAACTGCTCGATGGCGCCGGCCGCGCGCTCCTCGAGGTCGACGAACTGCACGCCCATGCCCGGGTGGCTGTCGGGGTTGCGATCGTCGATCTCTCGCACCCACCGCACCACGCCCTTGCACTCGATGCGCTCGCCCGTCGGCAGCGTGAAGCCCACGTCGACGTTGGTGCCCAGCGGCAGCACGTTCACCGTCGCGATGAAGAGCCCGCCGTCTGAGATGTTCGACGAGAAGCCGTTGAAGAAGTTGTCGTCGCTCTCGAAGTCGACCTGCGCCTGCATGCGCACGCGGGGTGACTGACGTTTCGGCGCGGGGGGCGTCATGCGGCCCACCGCCGTCGCCGCGGCGGCGATCGGAGGCTGCGTCTGGGCGCGTTGGCGCAACGCCGGCGGAGGCGCCGCGGAGACGAGCGTCGCTCCGAGCGCGGCCTCGTCGTGAGCAGGTGGCTTCGGCGGCGCCTGCTGGGCCTGCTTCGCCTGCACCAGCAGCCGCTGCACCGACTTCTCGTCGGCGACGATGGTCTGCGAGAGCGCGCCGATCGCCGCCCGGAACTGCGTGATGCGCTCACGAACCTCGTGCGAGGCGGCCTGGCGTGCCTGCAGGGCGGCCGCCCGCTGCTGCCTCGCCGGCGTGAACGCAGACTCGGCGTCGAGCGCCGGCACGGCCAGGTTGCGAACCCGATCAGACAGGTGCTTGTCGGCCACGCCCTGCTTCTCGGCGTCGGCCATGGCGCCCTTGAGCTGCTTCACGCGGCGCTCGTAGTCGGTCGTCGCCGCCATGATGCGGGTGAGCTCGGCGTGCAGGTTCGACTCCTCCTGCGCCTGCTCCGCTTCCTTCCGCGACAGCTCCACGTCCTGGTCGGTCATCAGTGCAAAACCCCTCGATGAACCCCCGTCACCCATGGCTGACTCCTTTTCGAGCAGCCAGTTCGTGCAGCGGTCACGCCAACTCTAGCGGTACAGGCATGGGACTCCAGTGTGCCGGGGTCGGCCACGACCAGCGGGGTCTCAAGCACCCCGAACGAGCGCCCGCAGAAACGGCTCGAGCTCGAGGCGGTCGGTCACCCGGCCAGTCGCCTCGCAGAACGTCTTCAGATCGCCCTTTGCGGCAGGGTCGTCAGCCCACAGCTCGACCCGCGCGTGCAGGCGCAGGGCCTTCGCCAGCTCGATGATCGGCATCGGGCAGGGCTTCCCCCGGGCATCGACCAGGTGGGCTGAAACTTCCAGCTGGGGAGGATCATGAGCAGTTGGCATTGCGCCTCACCACGCGTTTGCTAGACGACGCGCGCGTTTACACCACCAAGGGGAGTCCCCGAACACATGAAGCCCTCCGTCATCATTGCCCTCATCGTCGGCGGCGTCGTCGGTTTCGCCGTCGGCTCGATGTTCAAGAGCTCGTCAGGCGGTAGCAACACCGTCGCCGCGGTCGCGCCGTCGCCGTCCAACCCGTCGGCTCCGCGCCCCGCTCCTGCGGCTGGCGAAGACACGACCTTCCGGGTGCCCCTCGAGGAGTCGCCGCAGAAGGGCCCCGCCAACGCGCTCGTCACCCTCGTCGAGTTCTCGGACTACCAGTGCCCGTTCTGCAGCCGCGCGCACAACACCGTCGTGCAGCTCGAGAAGGACTACGGCGACAAGCTGCGCGTCGTCATGAAGCAGAACCCGCTCTCGTTCCACAACCGCGCCAAGCCGGCGGCCCTCGCGGCCCTCGCGGCCGGTGAGCAGGGCAAGTACTGGGAGATGCACGACAAGATGTTCGCCAACCAGCAGGCGCTGGAAGACGCGAACCTCGAGCAGTACGCGCGTGACATCGGCCTCAACGTCGAGAAGTGGAAGAGCGACATGCAGAGCCCGAAGTTCCAGGCGCTGATCGACAAGGAGCAGGGCCTCGCCACGCAGCTCGGCGCCACGGGCACCCCGGCGTTCTTCATCAACGGCAAGAAGCTGTCGGGCGCTCAGCCCATCGACAACTTCAAGCGCATCATCGACGCCGAGCTCGGCAAGGCGCAGGAGATGGTCAAGGCCGGCACGCCTGCCGACCAGGTCTACGCGCGCATCATCGAGAAGGGCGTCTCGGCGCCTCCTGCGGCGCCCGCGCCTGCCCAGCCGTCGGCTCCGCCTCCTCCGCCGTCGGTTCGGAAGATCGACATTCCCGACGACTCGCCCATTCGTGGCGCCAAGGCCGCGAAGGTCACCATCGTCGCCTGGTCCGACTTCCAGTGCCCGTTCTGCTCGCGCGTCGTCCCGACGATGAAGCAGATCGAAGACACCTACGCGAAAGACGTTCGCATCATCTTCCGTCACCAGCCGCTGCCCTTCCACAACAACGCCAAGATCGCCGCCGAGGCGTCCATGGCCGCTCACGAGCAGGGCAAGTTCTGGCAGATGCACGACAAGCTCTTCGCGAACCAGCAGGCCCTCGATCGCGCCAGCATCGAGCGCTACGCGCAGGAGCTCGGTCTCGACATGGGCAAGTTCAAGTCGGCCCTCGACTCGAACAAGTTCGCCAAGAAGGTCGAGGCTGACAGCGCCGAAGGCATGCAGGTGGGCGCGAACGGCACCCCGACGTTCTTCATCAACGGCCGTGAGTTCGTCGGCGCCCAGCCCTTCGAGGCGTTCAAGGGCGTGATCGACGAAGAGATCAAGAAGGCCGACCAGGTGCTCGCGCGCGGCGTGAAGCTCGAGAACGTGTACGCCGAGCTGCAGAAGGAAGCCGGCAAGGCGCCTCCTCCGGCGGCTCCGGGCGCTCCCGAGCCCCAGAAGGTCGTCACCGACATC
>JAEUJR010000049.1 GCA_016793585.1 Archangium sp. | reverse complement strand
CTTCGAGGTTGAACTGGTCGTCGGTCGAGAGCGCCATGGCGAGGCCGCAGCTTACACCGCGTGCGTCGCGTCAGACGGCCAACGAATCGAGACGGTCGTTCCATCGCCCGGGGTCGACTGAATCCCCACCGTGCCGTGGTGCTGGCCGACGATGAAGTGCACGAGCGACAGACCCAGCCCCGTGCCCTTGTTGCCCTTGGTGGTGAAGAAGGGCTGAAAGAGCCTGGCCACGTTCTCGCTCGAGATGCCGGCGCCGGTGTCGATGACGTCGAGCTGCGTGAAGCCCGGCTCTTCGTCGCTGGGCCGGGCGCGCAGCAGCACCACGCCCCCGTCTTTCATGGCGTCGCGCGCGTTGGTGACGAGGTTCATCACCACCTGCACGAGCTGCGTGGGAATCGCGAAGAACGTCACGCCCTGAGCGAAGGCGAACTTCACGGTGACCGGCGCCTTGATGAACGCGTGGAGCAACGGCCCAAGCTGCGCCTCGAGCACGTCGCCCGTCACCACCTGTGGCGCGTCGCTGCCTCTCTGAAACGCCATCAACTGCCGCGCGAGCGACTGGGCATGGGCGAGCGCGACCTCGAGGTCCTTCACCGACTCCTGCGCGTCGGGGCGCTGGTCGCGGGCCAGCAGCGTGACGTTGAGCTGCGCGGCCTGAATGAGGTTGTTCAGATCGTGGGCGACGCCTGCCGCGAACCGGCCGATGAGCTCGAGGCGGTCGCGCTCGAGCGTCGAGACCTGCATGGCGTGAGCGGTGCGCTCGGCGGTGGTGCGCGCCGACGACTCCATGAAGTACGCGACGAGGTCGGCCACCGTCGCGGCGAACTGGTGCTCGTCGCTCGTCCACGCGCGGGGCGTGGTGGCTTCGTGGCAGACGACGCCGATGACCTGCCCGTCGCGATAGAGGGCCGCGTCGAGCATCGACACGATGCCGTTGGGCGTGAGGTAGTCGTGCAGCAGCTCGACGGTGCGGCGGTCGGTGAGTGCGTCTTCGACGCCCACGAAGCGGTTCGAGAGCACCGCAGTGCAGTAGTTCGGGTGTTTGCTGATGGGCAGCGACGGCAGCGGCTTGCGCTCGCCCTCGACGTGCATCGCGATGCAGCGCAGGCGGTCGTCGCCGTGCTCGGCCAGCCAGATGCCGACGCGAGCGACGCCGAGCGCGTGGGCGGCGATCTCACACACCCGCTGCAGGGTGCGGTCGAGGTCTGCATCAGGCTTGAGCCGGCTGATGCGCAGCCGGGCCCCGGTGAACCCCACCCGCTGAGTGACCGCGCTGTTTTCGCTGTCGTGCCCCACCGTGGCCGACGATGCCGCACCCACTCACCGTCGGCCAGCGATCTCGTCGGGCGCGTCACTTGAGCAGCTTGCGCACGCGCTCCTTGTCGGCCGAGAACGTGAAGTGCTCGAGCAGCTTGAAGGCGTTCTGACGGTCGACGAGCTTCTTCTTCGTGCGCTCGACGACGCCGACCTTCTCGTCCGACATCGAGAGCAGATCGACCAGCTTGCCCACCTGCTCGACGGTGAAGACGTGGCTGTTGGCCGCGGTCTCGATGACGCCCAGCTTCTCGTCGCCGAAGCCCGCGTCGTTGACCGCCTCGACGAGCGCGGCGAAGTCGGCGTCGGCCATGCCCTGGGCCGTGGGCGCTGCAGCCGGCGCCGGCGCCGGGGCGCCCTTCGACTTCAGCGTGCCGCCGAGGAAGCGCTTCACCTCGAACTTCTTGTCGAGCAGCAGCGCGCCGTCGGCGCCGACGAGAATGACGCGGTAGAACTGGTCGCCCCTGCCTTCGAAGGCGAAGGGCACCGACGAGCGCGTGACGAGCGAGCCGTCGTCGCTCCACACCTCGGCCAGCGCGCCCTCGGGGCTGACGACCTTGATGGTCGAACCCGGCACGCCGAGGGGCGAGTAGTCGATGGCGAACTGCTCGCCGCCGAAGGTGCGTGGCGGAGGGGCCTGGGTGCGCGCGGGCGCCGGAGCAGGCGCGGGCGCACGGTCGGCAGGGAGCTGCGTCTTCACCTTCACGTTCAAGCCGGGCAGCGAGACGGTCGTCGTCGTCTCCTCCTCGGCCTGCGCGAACGAGAGTGATGCGGTCACGACGAGAATGGCACTCAACAGGCGAACCATGGGCGGCCTCCAGGGGTGAATGAGACGGCCCCGAAGACGCCGCGCGCCCGGCACCGATTCAGCGCCGCGGCCCTGAACACCCCTGAAAAGAATGAATGGATCGCCCGTGCTGCCCGCCGGCAACCAACGCCGTGCTCAGCCTCTGACGACGAAGACCGGCTTGCGGCTCGTCTTGAGCACCTCTTCAGCCACCGAGCCGAACACCGTGCGCAAGAGGCCGGTGCGGCCGTGCGACGAGATGACGATGAGATCGGCCGCGACCCGCTCGGCGGCGTCGGAGATCGCCTGGGCCGCGCTCGGAGACCGGAGCACCTCGGTGCGCGTGACGATGCCCTTCTCGGCCATCGCCGCGGGCGTGAGGGCCCGAAGCCTCGCCGCCACCTCGAGCTCGACCTTCGCGGGCGCCTGGGGAATCAGCTCGGCGCTCGGCAGGTAGCGCTCGGCCAGCTCTCCCGCGAGGCCGGTCGTGAGCGTCACGTGCGTCAGGTACACCTCACCGCCCGGCTCGGTCAGCGCGTAGGCCCAGGGCACCGCCGCGTTGCCCAGCGTCGAGAAGTCGGTCGTCACCAGCACGCGCCGCGCCCGTGGCTGGCTCAGCCGCGTCGGGTTCCCGTCGGGGGGCACGACGGCCACGCTCATGCGCGACAGGTGCAGCGCCGCCGCCGAGACACTCCACATGCGCGCCAGGCCCTTGCGCCCGTGCGTGCCGACGACGACCAACTGGCAGCGCTCGGCCTCGGCCAGCTCGAGCAGGTGATCAGCCACCCGCCCCACCGCCAGCTTCGCCCGGTAGAAGAGCTCCCCTTTGCCATCGAGCGCGGGCACGTGGGCCTTCAGGTCGCGCTCGATGAGGGCTTCGACGCGCGGGTCGGCGTCGGTGTACGAGAAGCGCCGCGACAGGCCGTACTGCCGGTGCGCTTCGTCCTGGTAGTAGACGCGGCCCAGCACGACGTCGATGGGCGCGAGCCGTCGCAGCGCCTCGACCCACCGCAGCGCGCTCATCGACGCCTCACTGTCGTCGGTGCCGACGATGACGCGCAGCCCCTGCCCCTTCGCCCACGC
>JAEUJR010000018.1 GCA_016793585.1 Archangium sp. | reverse complement strand
CAGCGCTCGGCGGTGACGAGCTGGGAAGCGCTCGACGCCGTCTTTCAGGCCCACGCGGCACGGCCGGCTCCGACGCCGCGCGTGCCCATCACCATCGAGCGCAGCAAGCTCGACGCCGGCAGGGCAGGGCGCAGCGAGCTCGGCCGCGTCTTCCTTCGCCAGCAGACCGAGCGCGTCTTCACGAGCGTCGAGAAGGAGTGGCTCGCGCACGAACTCGCCCATCAGTTCCTGCTGCAGGCGTGCCCCGTCGCGAGCGACGACGTGCTCTTTCACGAGGCCTTCGCCATCACGACCTCGGGTGAGCTCGAGGCCTGGCGAGACGGCGACTACCAGTCGATGTCCGACGCGGCGAAGGTGCTGAAGGGCTCGACGAACCTCGACACGCAGAAGGCCCGCAAGGCGCTGGCGCGGCTGCTGGTCGAGACGCGCGGCCCCGATGATCGAATTCCCCGCGTGATCGCCCGCCGCCTCGCCGAGTGTGAAGGGCGCACGAAGTGGGCTGCGCTCTCGGTCGACGAGCTGACGGTGCTCGATCGGGAAGCCGGTGACGCCGCGTTCGTCATCATGAGCCGGCACTCAGGCGAGCTGCTCGCTTCGTCGGGAGACGTGACGCGGGCGCGCCCCTTCGGCTCGACGCTCAAGCCGTTTCTGCTCGCTGGCGCGCAGACGACTCCGGGCTTGAAGCCGCGCGTAGGTGATCAGGAGTGGGCCTGCGGTGACGTGCTGCCAGCGACGATGCGCGCTCCCGAGGCGGTGCTGCTCTCGTGCAACGGCTACTTCCTCGATTGGGCCGAGCAGAGCCCAGGTGTGGAGCAGTTCGGCGCGTGGGGCCCGGTGTTCCTCTCGCTCGGCATGTCGCGGCTGCCGGAGCACATGAGCGAGGCGATCGGGCTTCGTTCGACGCTGGCGTTGTCTCCGCTGAGTCTTGCTGCCGCATATCGACTGCTCGCCGAGGCGAGACCCGATCTCATCGCGGTCATGCGGCGCAACGGCAAGGAAGGCACCCTCGCGAAGCTGCCGGAGTCCGACCGGTTGTCGTTGCTCGGCACCAAGACCGGAACCGTTCGTGATGGTGCGTCGCGACCGCTCGCGGGCTGGCTGGTTGGCGTGATGGAAGACTTCGTGATCGTGCAGGTCGTACCCGGCCGGGCGCCGCGCCAGTTTGCCCCCGACTTTCTGCAGTTGGTCGATCGCGCGAAGAAGTTGCCCGCGCGTGACGCCGTCGAGGTGCAGGTCTTCTCGCTGCTCACGCCGAGTCAGATCGACGTGCGCTGCGATCGCGCCGGCTTCGCCTTGTCAGAGAACGGCCCGGTGGTGCTCACGAACGAGTGGAGCCGCCTCGCCGACGTGCTCACGAAGGGAAAGCTCGTCTGTCTCACGGCGCCGTTCGACGTTCGTATTCCGAAGACGACCGAAGGCCGCCCATACGCCGGTGTCTTTCGCCGCGACATGCCGGCGCCTTACGTGCCGCCGAAGGGCATGACGGTGACCGAGAAGGAACGCCGCGCTCGGACGGGCAGTGAAGCGATCTTCCGCACGACGCGGTTGCTCTACGTGACCGGTGTGCTCGCGAGCGAAGACGCGTCGATTCTCGGAGAGTCACGGGCCGCGCTCGCTCGCGTGATCTCCCACAACGTCGACAGCCGGGAGCGTCACGGCTCCCGACCCATCTGCGACACCACCCACTGTCAGGTCTTTCAGAGCACCTCACGCACGAGTGAGGCCGATGCCGTGACGCTCATGCGGGAGCCAATCAAGAAGCAGGGCTGGCTACCGTTCTCGCGTGGTGGTGACGAGCCGTGGACGATGTCGCGCCCGCGAAAGGACGTCGAGAAGGTGCTCGGTGTTTCGCTCTCGGTGGTGACGCGGCTCGAGTCGCGAGGTGGGCTGCTGCGCGTCGTGCGCACGATCACCGACGAAGGCGCACCGTATGAAGACATCGAAGAGTCGATGTGTGAGGAGCTGCGCGGTCCGCTCAAGCTGCCCTCGTGCCCGACGGGGGCGACGTGGAGCAACACGAGCGTCGAGTTCACGGGTCTCGGCAAAGGCCATGGCATGGGCCTCGACGTCGAAGCCGCGCGCAAGAGCGGGCTCGATCAAGACGCGATCTTGAAAGGTGCGTATGGGCCTTGAAGCGCTGCTCTCGGTGGTGGTTGCTGCGGCGCCGTACGCCTGGGGTGTCGATGGCGGCGTGACGATCGAACAACGCTTCGCTCCGCCCGACGGCTTCACGCGCGTCGAGGTGGAAAACGGCAGCTTCGGCGCCTGGCTGCGTGGGCTCCCGATCAAGCCCGATGGGTCGCCGGTCTTCCTGCACGACGGGTCGCTGAAACGCCCACAGACCGTTCACGCGGCCGTCATCGACATCGACGTGGGTACGAAGGACCTGCAGCAGTGCGCCGACGGCGTCATGCGCCTGCGCGCCGAATGGCTGTACGGCACTGGCAAGGCGAAAGAGGTGAGCTTCAACGACACCGGCAAGGGCGCTCCGATCTCGTTCAAACGCTGGGCTGCGGGAGAGCGGCCAAAACCGAAAGGTAACGCGCTCATCTGGAGTGCGACCGCAAAGGCCGATGACAGCCGCGCCAGCTTCCGCCAGTACCTCGACACCGTCTTCGTGTGGGCCGGCACCAGCTCACTCGAGAAGCAGCTCAAGCAGCGACCGCTCGCTGAACTCTCGCCCGGAGACGTCATCATCAAGGGCGGCTTCCCCGGCCACGCGGTGATCGTGCTCGACGTCGCGAAGAAGGGTGAGACCACGCGGGTGATGCTCGGCCAGAGCTACATGCCCGCGCAGAACCTTCACGTGCTCAAGCAGGCCGACGGAGACGTCTGGTTCCCCGCGCCCACGAGCGACGCGCCGTACGTCACCCCAGAGTGGACCTTTCCGCCGAACGCGCTGCGCACCTGGTGAAGTCGTCGTCACGCTTGTGATGCAGGGCGGGCGACGGTAACTCCCGCGCACCATGCAACTCATCAGCGTGAAGAAGGCCCTCGACGGTTCGGTTCCCGCAGGTACGAAGGTGGAAGTGCGCGGTTGGGTGCGTACGCGCCGCGACTCCAAGGCCGGCATCTCGTTCGTGAACGTGCACGACGGCTC
>JAEUJR010001125.1 GCA_016793585.1 Archangium sp. | reverse complement strand
CACGTCTTTGGTCGACTCGTCGCGAACGTCGACGAGCGGCGGCAGCTTGCGCTCCTGAATGATCTCGCCGATGCGCTCGACGAGCGTGCCCTTGTTCACCGTGTACGGAATCGAGGTGACGATGATGTTGATGCCGCCGCGTGGGCGCTCTTCGGTCGTCCACTCCCCGCGCAGCCGAATCGAGCCCTGGCCCGTCTCGTAGATCTCGCGCAGCTCTTTCTTGCTGTTGAGAATCTGCCCACCGATGGGGAAGTCGGGACCCTTCACCCACTTGAGCAGGTCCTTCGTCTCGAGCTTCTTGTCCTTGATGAGCTCGACGCAGGCGTCGATCAGCTCGCCCGCGTTGTGCGGCGGAATGTTCGTCGCCATGCCGACGGCGATGCCGGTCGTGCCGTTCATCAGCAGCTGCGGCAGCTTCGCCGGCAGCACGATCGGCTCCTGCGCGTTGCCGTCGTAGGTGGGGCGGAAGTCGACCGTCTTGCGGGAGATCTCCGAGAGCAGATCGTCGGCGATGCGCGCGAGGCGGGCCTCGGTGTAACGGAAGGCGGCCGGAGCGTCGCCGTCGAGCGAGCCGAAGTTGCCGTGGCCGTCGACCAGCGGGTAGCGCAGCGAGAAGTCCTGCGCGAGACGAACGAGCGCGTCGTAGATCGCCGTGTCGCCGTGCGGGTGGAACTTACCCATCACGCTCCCGACGACGTTCGCGCACTTCTTGTGCTTGGCGTCGAACGTGATGCTCTCGTTCCACATGCCGTACAGAATTCGGCGCTGCACGGGCTTGAGGCCGTCGCGCACGTCAGGCAACGCGCGCGCGGTGATCACGCTCAGCGCGTAGTTGAGGTACCGGCGACGCGCTTCGTCGGCGAGCTGAATGGGCTTCTCGTTTCCACCGCCGCCCGAGCCGCTGCCCTTCTTGCCGCGACCGCCACCTTTGCCACCGCCGCCGCCATCGGCGTCGACATCCAGGATGCTCATCTGTTCAGCCATGGGAGCCTTTTCCATCGTCTTTCCCGTGCCTTATTCCGCGTGTTCCGGGTGCTACAGGACTGTGTCGGCGGGACTGTACCCATCGGCGATCACGACACAAGAAAATGACTGCACGCGCGTGTAGGCCCGTGTCGTTTTCTTGACGCCCTCGAGGGCTTCGATCGGCCGTTCGTCGGACGTGCGTTCCCACTGCACTCGGCTAGTCTCGCGCCGTGCTCTCACTTCTGCTCGTCGTGCTCGCCGCGCCCGCCAAGGGTGGTGCAGCGGCTCCTGCGTCGTCCCTGCCAAACCGCGCCTCGCTCTTCGTCGTCGCGAAAGAGACTGGCGAGACCAGCGCCGCCAAGGTCGAGGTCGAGCTGCGCAAGGCGCTCGAGGAGCGATCGGTCGGCCTCACCGATCTGGAGTCGCTCTTTCCCGTCGAGCTGCCCGCGAACAAGGGCGCGACGCTGCTGAAGGAAGGCACCGACGCCGTCGACAACCTCGACTTCGACGCGGCCAACGCGAAGTTCACCGAGGCGATGGCGTTCTACAGCCAGAACCCCGCGCTCGCCGATGCGCGTGAGGTGGCGAACGTTCACATGCACCTCGCGAACATCGCGCTGCAGACGGGCGGCAAGCCCGGCCAGAAAGCGGCGCTCGAGAACGTCTCGAAGGCGCTCGTGCTCTTCCCGGCCATCGAGCTCGACCCGAAGTACTTCGGGCCCGACGTGAAGAAGCTCGCCGACAAGGCGCTGGTCGAGCTGAACAAGGGCGCGAAGGCGCAGCTGACGATCGCCTCGCAGCCGCTGGGCGCCGAGGTCATGTTCCGCGGCGCGACGTTGGGCACCACTCCGCTCTCGGAGGCCCCCGTGGTTCCCGCGGGCCGTCACCTGGTGACCGTCAAGCGCCCCGGCTTCAAGCCCGCTGGCGCCTTCGTCAACGTCACCAAAGAGGGTGGTCAGGTCACGCTCGAGCTCACCGAAGCCGAGGGCTACGCCGAGGCGCGGCGCTCGATGAACGGCCTGGTGCCTGCGAACCTCGCCAAGGGCGTTCCCCGCGAGGCGCGGCAGGTCGCCGAGACGATGAAGTCGCGCTTCCTCATCGTGACCGAGGTCGCTCCGGGAGGCGACGGCGCGCTCGAGGTGTGGGACGTCGAGACCAAGAGCCGCCTGAAGGACGTCTCGCTGCCAACCGATGGGAACTTCGGGCCAGTCGTCGACAAGGTGAAGGCCTTCCTCGCCAATCCGTCCCCTGTGGCCGTGGCGAAGACCGATACCCAGGTGACGACGACCGCGGAACCTGACTCGGGTGACTCGGTGTTGTCGAAGTGGTGGTTCTGGGCGGCTGTGGGCGGCGTGGTGGTGGTCGGCGCCGCGGCGACGACGGTCGGAGTCGTTGCGTCACAACCTCAACAGCCCGCAGCGCAGACGCCTTCTTTCAACCCCATCTTGTTCCCGCTGTAACGACGTTCCAGGGCTCCTCATGCGCGCGTCCCCCGCTCTGTTGTGCGCTCTCGCAGCGAACCTCGCGTTCGCCGCACCTCCGCCGTCCGAGAAGCGCATCGCTGCGCTCGTCATTCCCCTCGACAAGGGCGCCGAGGCCCAGACGCTGAAGCTCGAGAACTTCGTCGACGAGGCCCTCAACGAGTACCAGGGCTTCACGGTGAAGACGTCTGACGATCTGTTCGGCGTGTTGCCCGACGAAGACGCGGCCGCGAGCCTCAAGCGTGCGCAGACGGGGTTCGCCGAGTCGAAGATCGACTTCGACAACCGCCAGTACGAGCCGGCCGAGCGCAAGCTGCGCGCGACGCTGAAGGAGTTCGACAAGGCCGTCGCCGCGATGAAGAACTGCGGCAACCTCTGTGAAGCGTGGGCCATGTATGGCGCCGTGCTGCAGGCCCGCGGTGACGTCGAAGAGGCGAAGCTGGCGGTGCTGAACCTGCTCGCCCTCGCCCCTGCCTACGAGCTCGATCGCAAGAAGTTCCCCCAGGACTTTCTGTCGCTGAAGGCGCAGGTCGCCACCAGCCGCAACGCCCAGCTGCGCGGCAACATCGCGGTGAAGACGAAGCCGGCCGGCGCGCGCGTGTTCTTGAATGGCGAGTTCCAGGGCTTCTCGCCCATCACCCTGCAGACCCTGCCCATCGGCAAGACGATGCTGCGCGTCGACAAGCCCGGCTTCCGCCAGGTCGGCACCATGGTCGAGGTGACGCCCGACGAGACCGAGTTCTCGCCCGAGCTCGTCGCTTCGTCTGGCTTCAAGGCGTTCGACGCGTTGATGGATCGGCTCTCGGCCGAAGCGGTGAAGGACAAGGGCGGCAGCACCATGGGCAGCGTCGCCAAGACCCTCGGCCTCGACCGCGGCATCATCACCATCGTCAAAGAGCTCGAGAGCGGCGGCACCGAGGTCACGATCGGCTACTTCGATCTGAAGACCGGTAAACGTCTGGCCATCAAGCGCGCCACCATGCAGGGCGACGAGTTCGGCCAGATGAAGAGCGAAGTGCAGCGCATGGTGACGTGGGTCATCAACAACGGCGACGGTGGCGGGGGCGACAAGGTGACGCGCTCGTCTGACCCGCTCGACAACCGCGGTGGCACCGAAGACTGGAACTCGGAAGATCGCGGCGGCCGCACCCAGCAGCGCGACAAGAAGAAGAAGGGCAACGACCCGCTCGACGGCGTGAACGGCACCGAAGACTGGTGACGGCCTGGGCCGCCGCCTAGGCAGGTCGCGAACGCCGCCCAGATTCCGCTATGAGGCGGCATGTCCAAACGGCTCATGCTCGTCGCTGCGCTGCTGGCAGCTGACGCCTTCGCGCAGACCATCAACCTCGCCAACTCCGACCCTTCGCGGGGCGTGACGCTGCTGCCCGACTCGCTCGCGTTCGCCGACGAGTCGACCGCCCTCACCTACAACCCCGCCGGCCTCGGGCGGGTCGGCCCGTGGAACCTCGTCTACGTGCACGAGCGCAGTCAGACGCGCTCGCTGGTCGGCAACGCGCTCTTTGGCGCTGCGAGCCTGGGCGACGTCTTCGCCTTCGGGGCAGGCGTGAACACCATCACCGGCGGCGGCAACCTCACGAAGTTGTCGCTCGGCACCGCGTTCGGGCCGCAGGCGTTCTCGGGCGGCGCCTCGCTGAACTGGCTCGTCAACGGAGACACGAAGGGCATGTTCGTGCTCGACCTCGGCCTGCAGTCACGGCCGGTGCGCTGGCTCAGCTTCGGCGCCACCGTTCGCAACGTGAATGCGCCGACCAACGGCAACGGGCTGACGCTGCCTCGGGAGTGGGGCCTGGGCGTCGGCCTGCGGCCCTTCGAAGAGGTCGTGACCCTCGGGGTCGACTGGTATTTCCCCGAGCAGCGCCTCGTCGAGAGCAGCCGGCTTCAGTACACGGCGAAGGCCACCATCGTGCGCGGGCTGCGCGTGTCGGCGGGGGTGAGCCATGGCTTCGTTCCGCAGACGCCGCTCGCGTTTCACGCCGGCCTCGGCATCGATCTCGAGAACGTCGGCTACACGCAGGGCTTCGGCACCTCGGGCGGAGCCTACGACTTCCAGTTCATGGGGCGCGTCTCGGCGGGCAAGTACGGCTCGATCGTGCCCTCGAAGAAGCTGGCGGTGATCAGCATCGGCGACATCGGCTCGGAGGGCGGGTCGACGATTGGTTCGCTGCTCGGCGTCGCCGCCGAAGATCGCTACGTGCGCTTCCTGCGCTTCCTCGATCGCGCCTCGCACGACCCCGAGTTGGCGGCGGTGCTCATCAAGATCGAAGGTGCGGGCGTCGGCCTCGCCCGAGCCGATGAAGTGCGCGCCGGCATCGAGCGGCTGCGGGCGGCGGGCAAGAAGGTCTACGCGTACATCTTGAGCGTCGGCGATGCCGAGTACCTCATGGCCTCTGCGTGCGACGCGATCTTCTCGGCCGGTGAGGCCATGTACATCGTCGACGGCGTGCGCTCGTCGATCACCTACTACGGCGGGGCGGCAGAGCAGCTCGGCATCGGCGTCGATGTGGCGCGTGTCGGAGCCTACAAGTCGTTCCCCGACCAGTTCACCCGCAAGGACATGAGCGACGAGCAGCGAGAGACGCTCAACGCGTTTCTCGACACGGCCGACGCCCTGCTCACCGAGCGCGTCACCAACCGCCGCGGCATGAGCGCCGACGCGTGGAAGGCCGGGCTCGACGAAGGCATCAAGCCTCCACGCCGCGCCGTCGAGCTGAAGCAGATCGACGCCGTGGTGACCCCGCAGCAACTCGACGAACGCCTGAAGGCCGAGCTGCCCGAGGTGAAGGCCACGAAGTCGTACCGGCCCTTCGACGCCCGCGACGTGCGCTGGGGCAGCAGGCGGAAGATCGCCGTGGTGCCGGTGCTCGGCAGCATCAGCGGTGGTCGCAACCAGTCGTCTCCCGTCGGCGGCGCGATCTCGGGGGCCGAGAGCTTCATCGAGGCGATCGGCGAAGCCGCGCAGGACCCCGAGGTGAAGGCGATCGTGCTGCGCGTCGACTCGGGCGGCGGTGATGGGCTCGCCTCCGATCTCATGTACCGGGCGGTGCTCGAGGCGAAGAAGAAGAAGCCGGTCGTGGCCTCGATGGGCGATGCCGCGGCGTCGGGCGGCTACTACGTCGCGATGGGCGCCGACGAGATCTGGGCGAACCCCACGACGCTCACCGGCAGCATCGGCGTCTTCTACGCGAAGCCCGCGATCAAGAACCTCGCGAACAAGTACGGCGTCACGCAGGAGTCGATCACCCGCAGCAGGCTCGCCGGAGTCGCCGACTTCTTCGACCCGTGGACGGAGGATCAGCGCCTCGCCGCCCAGAAGTGGATCGACGACTTCTACGACACCTTCATCACCGAGGTGGCCGCGAGCCGGAAGATGAAGAAGGAGGACGTCGATCTCGTCGCGCGCGGGCGCGTGTGGAGCGGCAAAGACGCGAAGGCCAGGGGCCTCGTCGACTCGCTCGGCGGGCTGATGGAGGCGGTGCAGTCGGCCAAGGTGAAGGGCGGCATCGACGAGAAGGACGACGACTTTCAGCTCGTGATCGTGCAGTCGTCGGGCTCGTTGCTGGGGTCGCTCATCGGCGTCGCCGCGCCGTCGGTGCTCGACCAGCCGTTGCCCGCGCCCTCGCCCATTCCAGCCGCGCTCGACCCGCTCGTGAAGCAGCTCGGCCCGTACGGGTGGCTCTTCGGCCCGCCCGCCGTGCAGGCCCGCCTCGAGTACGACGTTCAGCTTCGTTGAGTGACATCGTCCTCTGCACGCTGAACGCGCGGTACCAGCACACGGCCTTTGGGCTGCGGTGCCTGCGCGCGAACCTGGGCGCGCTGCGTGAGCGCTCCGAGCTGCTCGAGTTCGATCTCTCGGTGCGACCCACCGACGTGGTGGAGCACCTGCTCTCGAAGAAGCCGCTCGTCGTCGGCTTCGGTGTCTACGTGTGGAACGTCACGTTGATCGCCGAGCTGGTCGAGCTGCTCGCGACGATCTCGCCGTCGACCTTCATCGTGCTCGGCGGCCCCGAGGTGAGCCACGAGCTCGACGACCAACCGTGGACGCGCTTCGCCCACGCCATCGTCCAGGGAGAAGGCGAACACGCGTTCAAGACGATCTGTGAGCAGGTGCTGGCCGGCGACCGGCCGACGACACGGGTGGTGCCATCGCGGCCACCGCCGATCGACCGGCTCGCCCTGCCCTACGACGAGTACACCGACGACGATCTGCGCCACCGCGTGCTGTACGTCGAGGCGTCGCGCGGCTGCCCGTATTCGTGCGAGTTCTGCTTGTCGTCGCTCGACGAGAAGGTGCGCAGCTTTCCCCTCGAGCCCTTCCTCGCGGCTATGCAGCGCCTGCTCGATCGCGGCGCGAGGCACTTCAAGTTCGTCGACCGCACCTTCAACCTGAAGCTCGACGTCTCGACGCGCATTCTCGAGTTCTTCCTCGAGCAACGACGTGACGATCTCTTCCTCCACTTCGAGATGGTGCCCGATCGGTTCCCGCTCGAGCTGCGTGAGCTGGTGCGTCGTTTTCCGAAAGGCACGCTGCAGTTCGAGGTCGGCATTCAGACGTTCGACCCCGCCGTCTCGCAGCGCATCTCGCGCAAGCAGGATCTCGCGCGGCTCGAAGACAACCTGCGCTTCCTGCACGAGGCCGACGTTCACGTGCACGCCGATCTGATCGCGGGGCTGCCTGGAGAAGACCTGGGCACCTTCGCGGCCGGCTTCGATCGCCTCGTCGCCCTGAAGCCGTCAGAGATTCAGCTGGGCATCTTGAAGCGGCTGCGTGGGGCGCCCATCGCCAGACACACGAAGGCGTTCGGCATGGTCTACGCGACGCGGGCTCCCTCTGAGGTGCTGCAGACCAGCGCGCTCTCGTTCGACGAGCTGCAGCGCCTCAAGCGCTTCGCGAAGCTGTGGGACTCGATCGCCAACAGCGGCAACTTCCTCGAGACGACGCCGCTGCTGCTCTCGACCGCCAGCTCGGCCTTCGAGGCGTTCTCGCGCTTCACCGCCTGGCTGTTCGAGCGTGAGGGCAAGACCTCGGGCTTGTCGTTGCTGAGGCTCGCCGAGCTGCTGGTCACCTTCCTCGACGAGCTCGGCCATGATGCACGTCAGCTCGTGCTGCGCGACTACCAGCGAGGCGGGCGCCACGAGGTGCCCGGCTTCT
>JAEUJR010001122.1 GCA_016793585.1 Archangium sp. | reverse complement strand
GATCACTCGACCGACGCGGGCTACCGGCGAATCGACGCCCTCTTCCTCTCGTCGCCTCAAGACGTGACGGTGCTGAAGCTGCTCGCCCGGCCCGACGCGCAGTCGTCGAGCTACGGGCGCGGCTTCGAGTTGATGGCGGTGCACGCGCCGAACGAGCCGCAGGCCTGGGGCAAACACACGATCTCGATTCCGCCCGAGAGCCCCGGTTCGCTGGCCGACCTCGCGATGACGCTCGATCGCCTCGAAGGGCCGAACAAGCCCGACGGCACGCCGAGACAGAAAGGCCAGCCGCGCTTTTCGCATCAGCCGGCCGAGCTCGAGGGGCTCTCCGACCCCTGGTACTCCGATGGCTACGCGTGGCCGAAGGGGCGCTCGACGATCGTGGCGCCGCCGTTCGTCGGCACCCGCCTCTCTCGCGAGCAGGTCTGGGAGACGATCTGGCAGCGGTACCACGTCGGCCGGAACATTCACGTCGCGTCGGCTCGCACGATCTTCGTGAAGCCGGTGCGAACACACCCCGCGCTCGACGGTGCCTTCCTCGAGGCGCATGGCTTCACGCGCACCTCGTGGACTCGCGCGCACGCGGGACTGTTGCCGTCGGTCGTCACCTCGTTCCTCGGAGACGCGGTGGAAGGCGACGTGACGCACTACGAGAAGCAGGCGGGCCACCGCACGGTGCGCCTCTCGCTCTACCCCAGCCGGCTGGCGCTGTTCTGGATCGAGCAGACCGCAGGGAAGACGACGCTCTTCGAGTTGGCGCAGCAGCAGTCGGCGGTGGCCGGCGGAGACGAACTCGACCAACTGGCTCCTGTTCGTGCGCTCTCGGAGGTCACGCGCGCCGTCGGGCAGGCGCGCTGGCTCGTCTTCGGCGCGTATCGAATCAATCGCGCGCGTTCGTCGATGCTCGATGGGTCGCGCAGCGTGCAGGGGCTCCTTCACGCGCTCGCGAGCGGAGAGGCGCCCACGCTCGCCAACCTGCCGAGCGAATCGGAGACGAAGGCGCGCACGGTGCAGCTCCACCGCGACGTGGAGCACTGGATGACGTCGACCGGCGGCGCGCGGGTCGAGCTCGAGCTGGAGGACCGCGCCGAGCCGCCCCTGCTCGATGGTGACTTCGCGTTGTTCCTGCTCACGACCGGCCAGCGCTACTCGGCCTTCGAGATCACCCGGCGCATGGGCGAGCTCGAGCGGCGCTCTCGTCGCAGCCGGTGGGCCTCACTCGCGCCCAGCACCACGCTGCGGGCCGACGTCATGTTCTTCACCAACTCGCTCTGGTACGCGCGCGTGAGCGACGAGCCCGACATCAACGCCCGCTACGACGCCTGGCGCGCGCTGCACGGCATGCACGACACGGTGGAGTCGCTGCGCAGCCAGACCGCCGAGCTCGACGAGTACCGCAAGGAGCGCTTCGAGAAGACGACCGGTGTGCTGCTGCTGCTCTTCCTGCCGATTACGATGGCGACGGGCTTCTTCTCGGGCGCGCAGTTCAACGAGATGGAGCTGCGCGTCGGCCTGCCGTGGACGACGGGCGGGTGGAAGGTGTTCCTCATCTACACGGCGGTCTTCACGGTGCTGGTGTTCGGCGCGCTGCTGCTCGCGCGCCTGCTCTCGTGGCGCAAACGCTGATTCAGTTGCGCCGCACGCGGAATGATCCCTGACGCAGCTCGACCTTCGCGGTGCCCTTCCCCGCAGGAATCGTCGCCGAGAAGGTGCCCTCGTCGTAGTCGCCGCTGTCCTTCGCCTCGGCCTTGAGGGTGGCCGTGCATGGCGCCGAGATCTGATCGCCATCTCGGTTGCGCCACGTGATCTCCCGGCACTTCCACCCCTTGCCGTCTGGCTCGAGGTAGAGCGACACGTCGACCGTGTTGTTCTCGTTGTGGGCCGAGATCGCGAGTTGCTTGCCGTCGTACGACTTCACCGACGACTGGTAACTGTCGGCCTCACGGGTCCAGCTGTCTTCGAGGAAGGTGAGCCAGACGATGCCCTTGCGAACGTCGCCGTACTCGCACCAGGGGGTGTAGTTCTTGTGGTACCCGAGCATGTCGGAGACCGACCCGCCCATCTCGAGGTAGCGCTTCCAGTAGGTCTTCGAGAGCTCGCAGTCGCCGTACTTCGCGGCGTCCATCGCGAGGTCCTTTCCGATGTACGCGAGCACGTTGCGGGTCTTCGCGGTGGGCGGGCATGCCTTCGTCACCGTGTTCCAGAACGTGTCGAGGCCCGCGATGCCCTGGTGCTTGACGACATCGTCGAGAGCGCTGCCGCTGCCGACCCGCAGGTCCATGTCCTCACAGCCCTTGAGGCCCTTCTGCCAGCGCTCCCGGGTCTCGCGTTCGGAGTCGTGCTCCCCACCAATCAGCCGCTTGATTTCCTTCTCGCGCCAGCTGTTGCGGGTGTCGGTTGGGAACGCGTCGAGGATCATCTGCCAGGCGCCGACCGATTCGTCGTCGCGGTGCAGGCGCTTGAGCAGCTCGGCCTTGCGTTCGATCGCGCTGATCGCCTCTCGGGCTGCTCGGTCGCGCTCTGCCGCACCAGCTGACGTGGCGCGTTTCATCTGCGCGTCGATACGGGCGTCGACTTCCTTCCACAGCGCGGCGGCGTCGGCTGGAGACAGGTCGGCCCAGGTGGGCGCGACCGTGTAATCCGAGTCGCCACCGTCGGCGTTCTTGCCGTCTTCGACTCGGCCGAGGAACACGAAGCGAAGCAGATCGTCGAAGGCGGCTGTTTCGCTCTCGAAGGTGAAGGGCCCCAGCCTCGAATCAGCGATGTCGTTGACGAGCTCGGGAGACATGGTGGCGGCATCACCGCTCCCGCTGGCCTTGCCGTAGAGCTGGTACTCTTCGAGGAGCGCGCGGTGGTTGGCGTAGAGGAGCTTCATGGCCTCGAGCGCCTGCTGTCTTTTCGGTGCCAGTACGACGCGCAGCGAGTTCTCCCGGTTCGAGATGTACTGCCGCAGCACGCGGCCGAGGAAGTGGCCCTTCACGCGACGCATCGACAGCACCAGGCTCTGCTCCGACGTCGAGAGCTTCGCGAAGTCTGGAGCGCGGGAAAGCACGTCATCGGCCGCTTTGGCCACCCGCACGGCAGAGGCGCTGACGATCTCGGTCTTGCGCTTGTTGTACTCCTCGAGCGCTTTCACCGCCTGCTCCTTGCGTTCGCGCGCCATGAGGAAGGTGGGCGACTTCGAGACGAGGGCGGCGAAGGCCTTCTGGGCCTCTTCGACCTTGCCCTGATCGGTGAGATCGATGGCCTTCGAGTAGTCGAGCAACGCCTCGAGCGAGGGCACCTTCGCCTTGCGGCGCGCGCCTTCGTTCTTCAGCTTCAGATCGATGCCGTTGGCGACCTGCTCGACGAGGGACTGCTCGACCGCGAAGACGTCGTCTTTCGGGCCGTCGGCGCGCGCGGTGACGACGTTCTTGCTCTGCGTGGCGTCGATGAGGCGAGCGTCGAGAATCAGCTTGTCCTTGCTGATCGTCATGGTGCCGGTCAGCAGGTAGCGGGCCTCGAGGAATTTGCCGATCTTCACCGCCGTCGCCTGGTCGAAGTACCTCGAGCGCTGCAGCTTGAGCTCGCCCACGACGGACTCGAACTTGTCGCGTTCGACGACCGTGACGCCGTCCCACGAGACGAGGTCGGTCACCATCATGTCTGCGAGGCCCTTGCGCATGACGTCGAGGTTGGCGTCGTTCGTCTGGTTGTCGAAGTACATGACCGCCAGCGTGGGCTTGTCAGACGGTGGTTTGTCGGCGCCGAGCGCGAGTGCGAGAGAAAGAAGAACCGCGTGCATGTCAGGGCTCCGTGGGCAGGAAGAGGAACTGACCCGAGCGAGGCAGGTGCTCGTCGAAGCGGAAGAACTGGGGAGTCTGCTCCGCCTGCCGCGACTGTCTCACGGCCTGCGGCACCTTCGTGGTGAGAAACGCGGCGAGCTCTTCGTCGGTGATGACGTGATCGCCGTTCGAATCGGCCTGCGCGCGACCGAGGCCCTCGAGGAGGAACGCCGTCAACGCCGAGTGGCCGCCCCACTGCCACGCCGTGGGCTCGACCTCGTCTTCCCAGGCGCGCTGGCCCTTCGTAGCGGCCGAGAGCACGACCTCGGCGCGCTCGTTCCACAGCGTTCGGAGCTCGCCGCTGAGCGTCAGTTCGCCTTTCGCTCCCGCGGCCCAGCCCGAGTAGCAGGCGTCGAGCAGCAGCATCACGTGCTTCGAAGGAACGCCCTTTCGCAGATCGTCGACGAGCTCCTGCATGTCCCAGCCGCGCTCCGAGATTGGGCGCTCGGGGTGCTCGAAGTAGCCCGCGGGTTGCAGCACGCCGAAGTCCTTCCGCGCGCCGGCTTCGAAGCCGCCGTGCCCCGAGTAGTAGAAGAGGAAGCTCGAGGTCTCGTCGGCCGAGGGGAAGCGAGATCGGAACCGTTCGATCGCGAGCTTGAGGTTCTCTGCGGTGGGGGCGCCGTCAGTCGGTTCACCGGGCTCAGGTCGATCGACGAAGAACAGCACGTTCTCTGGGCGGTACCCGAGCCTCGTGGTGAGCAGCTCGCGAACGGCGCGCGCGTCGCGGCACGGTGCGTGGAGCGCTCGATCGCCTGAGTAGCCGCACACGCCCGCGATCAACGCGAACGGCTCGAACGAGCGCGGTCCGTCCTGGGCGGCCATCAGGTTCAGCACCTTCGCAGGTGGGAGCGGGTCTCCCTTCGCACCGGCAGGGTCGCGGTTGGGTCGCTGTCGCTCGACGAACAAGCCAGCCGCAAACACGAGGACGATGAGCACGGCCACCGCGATGGCCGGCTGCGCCACCCTCGATCGAATCGACGCTGCTCCGAGCGCCCGGGTGATCGCCTCGAGCGTGAGCCGGGTGCCGTCGCGTGATGAAGCGATCAGCGTGCCCAGGTGCCGTTCGCCCGCGTACCAGGGGTGCTCGTCGAGTCTCGAGAGCTTCTCGGCAAGCCACTCGAGTCGGAGCCGCTTCGAAGGGTCGGCCGAGATCACGAGGGTGCCGTCTGCTTGCCGAACGAGCAGCAGCAGCGCGTTGTGATCCCGGCGTGCCCAGAGCTTGAACTGGGTCGAGATCGGCCGATCGAGGACGACCAGCAGGCCACGACGCTCGGTTCCCGTCGCCGACGCTTCTGCAGGGAGCACGATGGAGTAGCCGCTGCCGCGCGCGATGTCCTCGATGAAGAGGCGCTGATCGTCGGTGAGCTGCGCGACGTACTTCTGCAGGGCTGGCACCGACTTGAGCACCGGCTCGTCGAGCAACGACCTGCCGGCCTCGACGTGCATTCGAAGCGCATCGAAGAGCACCGTCACCTCTCGCTCGAAGGACGAACGATCGGCGTGGTTGAGCAACGTCTCCTGGGCGAGCGCGAGGTACACGCCCTGGGCCGAGAACTGCGGCTCGACCCGATCAGGCCAACGCCCTTGTCGAACGTCTTCGGCGTAGAGACAGATCGCTTCGAGCGAGGGCGAGACGGTCGCGAGCCCCTGCAGGTACCAGAGCCAGGCATCGTCGAAGCTGGGGAACTCTGGCAGCGCGCGCGGAGCCGCCGTGCGTTCTCGAAACCACTCGAGCGACGTCATGGCTCGATCTGCTCCGGCGCGAAGGTCTCGGCCGCGAGCACTCTCAGGCGCTGCGCCCGCGAGGGGTCGATCATCAGCGCCGGTTTGATCGGCCTGCCCTGCTCCAGGTCAGGCGCTGCGGTGATGGCGCCCTCTTTCGAGATGCGGCGGCCTTCGAGCATGGCGCCACGGCGAATCAGCACGGTGTCGATGGCGCCGTCGGCGTCGGTGTCGAACTGGAACCACTCCTGGCCGTTGCTGGAAGACCAGAGAAACCCCGCGCCAGGAAAGCCCTGCTGCGCCCAGCCCGCGGTCGGTTTGCCCTCGAAGGCGAAGGCGATGGTCGTCGCCTGCGTGTCTGCGGCGGTGACGATCGAGAGCGGCAGGTTCGGGGCTGACAGCGTGTTCACCTTGCCACGTGTGGTTCCGAAGATCGGGAACAGCTTCGGCGGGGCCGCCGGTCGATAGAGGTTCATCGCTGCGAAGGCCTGCCCGACCCGTTCACGCGACAAACCGGTGAAGCTCGAGAGCACGACCGCGCGCCAGTCGGCCCCTCGAAGCTCGGGCGCTGGAACGAGCCCACCCGAGCGCAGCCACGCGCGCTCGATCGTCGTGAAGTCGACCGACTCGTAGATGCGGGTCTCGCCGACGTAGATCCACCAGCGGTTGAGCTGACGAACGAGACGAACGGTCGAGGCTTCGAGGGTGCCCACGCCAGTCGCATCGATGAACGCCACCGAGCCAGCACCTCGACGAGCCGTGATCAGCTCTGGCTTCCCGTCACCGTCGAGATCTCGCGGCCTGAAGTCCTTCGCACCCACCATGGGGTCGGGAGGCAGCGGCAGCGCGCTCGCGTCGACGGTGGTCTGCAGTTCGTTCGCGATCGCTCGCCAGGGCGAGGCCGTGAGCAGCTCTGCATCGAGCAGTGAGGCCGCTCCGAGGAAGCGCCCGGGCATGCGGCCGTCGAACTCGATCGCCTGAGCGATGGTGCCGCCGAGGATCACGCGATCGAAGGTGCCGTCGCGATCACGATCGAACCAGCCGATCCACTGACCTCCCACCTGGCCCAGGACCGCGTCGGGCTTCAGTCGCGTCATGAACGCGGGCGGAATCACCTGTTGGGACGCGTTCACGACGAACGCGGTGCGAGGGCCCGTGCCCGACGTGTAGAGATCGTCTCTGCCGTCGCCGTCGACGTCGGCCCAGACTCCACCGGGCAGCACCAGCTCCCACGGTGATGGAAGCCGTCGCTGCGGCTCGGTGGGAACCGTCTCGAGGAACTTGCGCACCTCGGCGACGTGCACGTGAAAGTTGGTCGCCACCCCGGCGCGCGTGTCGGTCTTGAGGAAGGCGTTCACGCCGACGAGCTCCCCGCCGAGGTTCACCAGCGGCCCCCCTGAATCGCCGGGCGAGATCTGACAGCTCGACTGAACGACGAGCCCCGGCACCTTCTCCTCGAGCCGCTTGCGCTCGAGCTCGACCGAGGCTCCGGCGGAGCGGCAGGCGGGCGACGCCTCTCCATCAGACTCGACGACGCAGTCCGTTCCCACGAGCGAGGCGAGGTGGGTCGCCAGCTTCCCGACGCTCGCGACCTCGCCGTCCTTGATCGCCCAGAGCAAGCCGATGGCGCCATGACCGAGCGCCGCCACGGGCTCACCCGGCACGGGGTCTCGCTTCGAGATCTTCACGCTCGGCAAGCCTGCCGGCGGGTCGATGAGCTTCAACATTGCGAGATCGAGCAGCGGGTCGCTCTCGAGCACCCACGCCGAGAGCGGCTTCTCGTCGAGCACCATCACGCCTTCAGGCGAGAGGGCGCCACGTTGCACCTGCACCTTCGCCTTGAGATCGACCAGCTCGGCGTGGGCGATCACGTGGTGATTCGTGATCACGAACCCGCGCGGGTCGACGATCACGCCGCTGCCGTAGCTCGTACCTGCGCGAATGATCACCGTCGCGGGAGCGACCTTTCGGTACACCTCGCGAAGGTCACCCTTCGCTCCCTGCTGCGACTTCTCGAGACGCGCTGGCGTCGACGGCTCGGCCGTCACCTGAAACGCAGCGAGCAGCCGTTCGGGATCATCGGAAGACGCGACGATGCGCGGCGTCACCTCGGGCTTCGAGGTCACGCACGCGCACCAGAGCAACGCCGCCGCGAGGCGCCGCACGGGCGATCAGTTCGCGCCGGGGAACGAGTTCACGTACTGGATCTTCACGTCGGGAAACGAGGTGACGAACTGCACCTTCGTGTCCGGGAACGACGTGACGAACTGCCACTTGCCGCACGAGTCGGGGAACGACGAGACCTTCTGCACCTTCACGTCGGGGAAGCTCGAGACCTCTTGCACCTTCACGTCAGGGAAGCTCGTGACGATCTGAATCTTCCCGTACAGCTTCTTGCCGTTGAACGTGCAGCTGCCCTTGTTGAACGAGCCGCCAGCGTCGGCGCGGAGCGAGGTGATGGAGCCTGCGATCGCGATCACTGCGGTGAGCGCCGAGACGACGAGCTTCCGGTTCATGTGTGTTCCTCCGAGACGACGTGAATGCGCAAGAGCATGACCCACGACCGCTGACAGAGGTGAAAACTATCAGGCGACGCACACCTCGGGAGCCGCCATCACCTCGGGGATCATCACGGTGGGCAACGACTCCACCGAAACCTGCTTGCCCGACATCGAGGCCGCGCTGGCCGACTGAATCTGCACCTTCACGAGCGCGCCGATCGGAGCGTCTCCGTCGAAGTTCACCGTCGTGTTCTGGCTGGTGCGACCGAAGCGGCGCGTGGCGTCGGTCTTCGAAGCGCCCTCGACGAGCACCTCGACCGTCTCGCCGACGAACTTCGCGTTGAACTCGACGCTGATCTTCTTCTGCATGGCGTTGAGCCGCTCGAGG
>JAEUJR010001015.1 GCA_016793585.1 Archangium sp. | reverse complement strand
TCGAAGTTCGGCGGTGACGACTCCATGAAGCTCTTCGCCGCGGCCCTCAGCGCGCTCGGAGCGACCTGCATCGTCACCCGCTGCTCCAGCCCGACGGCCTCGCACCCCTTCGGAAGCGAAATGTAGCCGGTGAGCGAGCCTTCGCTGATGACGGCCATCACCGGCAGCTTCGCGGGTGACTGACAGCCCGAACCCTCGACGCACGTCGTGAAGGCCGCGATCAGCACCGAGCCGTCGGTCGTGCCCTCGAGCAACAGCTCAGACGGCGCAAAACCGCACTTGTTGCCCGAGACATAGGTGCCCTTGACGACGAACCGATCGTTCATGGTGGCGGTCGACGAGAGGCGCAGCACACCAAACGTGCCCACCTGGTAGTCGCCGTCGATCACCGGGCTGTTCGGATCAGCGCGCACGCCGCCCGACGTGAGACACACGAGCCCTGCGAGCACCACACCCACACGCGTCATGAGAGCGGGCAGGTTACCACCCTTGAATCGGAAGTCGGGCGCCTTATGATTGCGGCGTCAGGAGGTTTTCACAGGCTGTTCCCTGCGGGGCGCGTGATGAGCAGCAAACGCTCGAACCGATACCAACCAAACGGGGGTCGTTTCGGGTTCTGGGTGCATGCCTTCCTTCGGGGAGGAAGCCGAAAGAGCTCGAACTCGATTCCCACCTGAACCTCTCGGTTCAGTGGAAGCTGCTCACACGGCTCATTGGCGGGGAACGTTTTTCAAACGGGGGGCGGCGGAGGCAATCGGCTCCGTCGCCCTCCGGCTTTTTGTGTCGATGAGTGGAGTGCGATGAACGACGTTCGACGAAACCCACGCTTCGCCTGCTCGTTCCCTGCGGTGTTCCACGGGCCGCGCGGGGCCGTTCGGGGCACCTGCACCAACCTCTCGCTCGGTGGCCTGTACTTCGAGGGCAACTCACTCGCGGTCGGCTCGAATGCCGAGGTGACGCTCGATCTCCAGGCGCTCGGCAAGCTGAAGCTGCACTGCGAGATTCGCCACCACGGCTCGCACGGCATGGGCGTGCAGTTCACCCGCTTCGAGCCCCACCAGGCCGAGCTGCTGCAGCGGGTGCTCTCGATGCTGCGGAAGTGATCAGCGGGTCGCGAAGACCCAGGTGTACGCGCCGTCGCCCGAGGTGCCGGGAAAACGCAGCCCCTTGAGCGCCCGGGCGATGCAGCGATCGAGAATCGCGTCGACGGCGGGCGGCCCATCGGTGAGGCCCGTCGAGACCCACGCTGCGGTGAGAGTACCGGAGTCGTCGGTGCGCAGACGGAACGTGCGGCCGCCTCCGATGCCCGCACGGCGAACGAGCGTCTCGTTCCAGCAGGCGCCAATCTTCGGGCTGATCGATCGCATGGTCTCTTTCACCGTCTGCGCGTCGAGTGAGCCCTTCGCGTCGCTCTGTGGCGCGAAGTAGTGCTCGACGTCGCCCATCGCGATCACCGAGCGCGGCGGCGCGGTCACCTTCATGCGAATGTCTTTCGGGGCGGGCCACGCGGTGCTGGCGAGTACGGCCTCGAGACAGCGCTCGGGCTCGAGCTGGGCGAGGCCGCGGACGGTGAGGATTGGGGAGTGCTCCACGGCGATCGCCCCTTCACGCACCGCCCCCTTCTCGAAGCAGGCAGCAGCGAGCGGTGCGGGATCGAGCAGGCCACGCTCGGGCCCGAAGCGTGAAGGCGCCAGCAGCTTCACCCACGCGAGCGCGGCCCAGAGATCGACGGGGCTCGACGGCGGGCCCACCTCGAGCTCGGCCGTCGGCCGCTGCGCGACGGGAAAGCTGGTGATGATCTCGCGCAGACACCAGCCCGAGCTGTTCGACGCGCCGTTCTTCGCTTCGAAGGTGACGTCGCCTCCCGGCAGTGGCGTGAGCTTGATGCGCTCCTGCGCGCTGGCGGTCGCGGGGAAGCAGATGCCGAACATCGCCTCCGGGGGCACCTGTGGCGCATCGGCGGTGGGGGCACGAAAGCCCGCTCCGCCCTGCCCGCTCGGGCCTTCGGTGGTCTTGCAGCCGACGAGAACGAGAATCGCGACGAAGCAGGTGCGCATGGTGCTCAATGGAGTCCCCAGAGCGCCATGTACCATTCGAGCGGCTTTCGGAGCGGCGTGTGATCGTGCAGCCAGATGACTGGCGCGTACACGCGCTTCACCGAGTCACGTGGCAGATCGAGCACCTCGGCCGCGGCTGCGACAGGCGCGATGCTGGGCACGTAGAGCACGGCCGAGCTCAGGAGGATGATCGCGAAGATCACCCACGCGTCTCGGGGTCGTGACTCGCGATTCGTCATCGCGAGCGATCAGACTCCGCTTTGGCCGACGCTGTCGACCCGCTCAGAAGAGCAGGCGCATCGGGTGCTCGATCAGCTCGCGCACGACCTGAAGGAACTGGGCTCCGACAGCGCCATCGACGACGCGGTGATCGCCCGAGAACGTCATCGACATCATCTGGCGAATCACCATCTGCCCATCGCGCACGACGACCTTCGGCTCGACCTTGCCGACCGCCAGAATCGACGCCTGCGGCGGGTTGATGACGGCGATGAAGGAGTCGATGCCGAACATGCCCAGGTTCGAGACGGTGATGCTGCCGCCCGTGTACTCGTCGGGCTTGAGCGCCTTCTTCTTCGCGCGCTCGGCGAGATCACGCACCTCGGCGGCGATCTCGGCGAGGCCCTTCTGATCGGCGTCCTTCACGATCGG
>JAEUJR010001073.1 GCA_016793585.1 Archangium sp. | reverse complement strand
GCGCGAACTTCCTGCAGCACGACGATCGTCACGCGATGGACGATCTGATGACGACCCTGCAGCGCTCACGGCTCACCAAGAAGGAGGCCGGCTTGTGGATCGCTGCGCTCAAGTCGATCACGAAGAAGCTCCCTGCTTCTGCTCCGTGAACAACCACGGCATGCTGTCACGAGCGTGTCTCGACTCAGTGCCATTCTCGTCACGATCCTGCTGACTGGCTGTCCCACGAACCCCGCGGTCGATGGAGGAGCGGGTGGAAGCCCGGGCGGTGGTGCAGGCGGTGGCGCGACGGGCGGAGGCCTGGCGACGGGCCGGTGCGACGTCGACGATCTCGACGGCTTCGTGAGCGGAAACTCAGGCACCGTTCGCCTCAAGCGCATCACCCAGGCGTCGGAGCTGATCGGCGGGCCCAACGCGCACGGCCGCATCGGCGACTGGCTGTTCGAGAACGAGAAGATTCGCGTCATCGTGCAAGGTGACGGGCGCGTGTTCGGGCCGCAGCCGTTCGGTGGAACGATTCTCGACGCCGATCTCGTTGGCGCTCCGGCGGGCGATCAGTTCGGAGAGATCGGCCTGCTCTACAACTTCGGCCGCACGATGAAGCCCGAGCGCTTCGAGGTTCTGCGCGACGGCAGCGACGGCAAGGCCGCCATTCTCGCGGTCACCGGCAACGACGAGGCGAACGACTACCTGTCGATTCGCAGCCAGCTCGTCTCGTCGCTGGGGCGCGCACCGTTGGCAGACCCCTACGTCGCGGTGCCGCTGAAGATCACGAGCTACTTCGTGCTGAACCCGAACGAGCAGCGGCTCAAGTACATCTCGAACTTCTGCAACGTCAGCACCTCGCAGACGGTCGAGCTCGCGGTCGGAGATCTCACCGACCCCGGCTACGTGCTCGAGTTCTTCAACCCGCGCGCGTGCACCGAGGGCTTCGGTTTCGGCGGCCTGTGCTTCGGTCTCGATCGTATGAGCTGGTACGGCTACCAGGGCTCGGGCGTCGCCTACGGCTACGCCCCCTACAAGCCCGCGCGCCCGACGCAGCCCGAAGGTCAGAACGCCGTGCTCACGGTGGCAGGCATCACGGGCTCGATCGTCGGCGCCGATGGGCTCAACGGGCTGTTCGCGTGGGTCAACCCCTCGGCCGATCCGCGCGCGGGAGAGATTCGCCTGCCGCCGGGTGGCTACGCGGCGCTCGCGCGTGACTTCTGGGTCGGGAAGGATCTGGGAGAGATCGGCACGCTGATCGAGCAGGGCCGAGCGACCTCGGCGTCTCGCATCGGCACGGTCGCGGGCGTGGTGCGCTCGTCAGGGCAACCGCTGGCCAACGCGCGCGTGGTGCTGAACTCGGGCTCGACGCGCAGCGTGCTCTTCACCGGCAGCGACGGCCGCTTCTCGGGGCTCGTCGCGGTGGGCGCGTACGACGTCTCAGCCTGGGCGCCCGGGCGACTGCCGACGGCGAAGGTGCGCGCGACGATCACCGCAGACACGCCGACGATGCTGGCGCTCGATCTCGTCGCGCCACAGCGGCTCACCGTGAACGTGCGTGAGGCGAACGGTGGGCCGATGCCGGCCAAGGTGACCGTGCTGTGCCCCAACGGCCCCTGCCCTTCGCCGAACCGCTCGCTGATTCTCTTCACCGACACGCCGAAAGACCCAATGCCCGACTCGGTGCGCGAGATCGCCTACGTGCCCGCGAGCGGCACGCTGACGATCGAGCTGCCGCCCGATCAATACGTCGTCGTCGTGAGCCGCGGGCCCGAGTACTCCGTCTTCCCGAACACGTTCCCCACGTCACCTGGAGCGGCCGTCGATCTCCGCACGCAACCGGCGACGGTGAACGCGGTGCTGGCGCGGGTGATCGACTCCACGAACTGGATGAGCGGCGACTTTCACGTGCACGCGGTGGGCAGCCCCGACAGCATCATCGACAACGCGACCCGCGCGCTCTCGTTCGCCGCTGACGGGCTCGACGTCATCGTGAGCACCGATCACGACGTGGTGACCGACTTCGCTCCCGTGATCGCGCAGACGGGGCTGACGCCCTTCCTCGCGTCGGTCACCGGCGAAGAGGTCAGCCCCATGGAATACGGCCACTACAACCTCTTCCCGCTCACGCGAGATCCCGCCGATCCGATCACGGGGGGAGCGATCGACTGGGCCGGTGCGACTGGCCCGACGCTGAGCGCGAAAGAGATGTTCGCCGAGGCGCGTCGAAAAGGAGCGCGCACCATTCAGGTGAACCACGCACGTGGCTCGCTCGGCGGCTTCACCGCGCTCAAGGTCGACACCGACACGTTCGCGACACGCATCGACCCCACGGTGTTGCGCATGGCGGTTCAGAGCGACGCGACGGCGTCTGACACGAAGCTGCTCTCGTCAGACTTCAACGCCTTCGAGCTGCTGAACAACGCGGAAGACTCGTACGACGCGACCGGAGACATCGCGCACTCGAAGTTCAACGACTGGTTCGTGATGCTGTCTCGTGGCCTTCGGGTCGCGGGCACCGGCGTCTCTGACACGCACTACGGCCGCATCGGTACCGGCTGGCGCACGTGGGTGAAGGTCGACGCCGACACGCCCGCAGCGTTCACGCCGGCGAGGCTGAGCGAGCGGGTCAACCTGCAGCAGGCGACGGTGGGCAACGGGCCGTTCGTGACGGCGCGCGCGTTTCGGGTCGACGCGAGCAACGCGATGACGACGATGCCGGTGGCGATCGGCGGCGTGGTGCCGAACGGCGCGGGCGACGTCACGGTCGAGCTCGACGTTCAGGTGCCGGAGTACCTCGACGTCACGCGCGCCGAGCTCTTCTCGCACCGCCCTGAAGACGACGCCGCCTGCCCCATCGATGCCGCGACGCCGAGAGCGTCGACGACGCGCGTGGGGTGTGACGGGCGCTCGCAGACGAACTGGCCGGCACCGGTCGCGAGCCAGACGATCACCCTGGGCGCGGCCGAGCTCGAGGTGGCGGCGAGCGAGGCAGGCGTGAACTATCGGCGCTACCGCAAGCGCGTGTCGTTTCGCGTGCCGCGGCCGACGTACGACACGTGGTTCGTCGCCATGGTCTACGGCTCGAAGAGCCTGGCCCCGCTCGCGTACAACCCGCCAGGCCTGATGGGCGGCGTGACGCCCGCGGCGCCGTTCGCCATCACCAACCCCATCTACGTCGACGCCGATGGCAACGGCTTCGACAAACCTCCGTTCAACCCGGCGCGGCCCAAGGTGATGCCGATCATGAAGGAGCCGCCCGGCGTTCCCGTGAAGTCACCCGAAGAGATCCCCGAGCGCTGGCACCGCGCGATGCACGTTCACTGACATGACCACTGCTGCCGACATTTCTCGCGCGCTCGACGTGAAGCTCTGCGCCCGCGCGACACGCTTCTTCGACACCCGGGAGTGGTCGAAGCACCAGGGCCACTACGGCGAGGTTGGCTACGACAAGCCGATGCCGCTCACGTTCCTGGGCGCAAAGCTGAAGCGGTTCGAGGCACTCCATCAGTCGGCCCACCCCACCTGGGTTCCGCTCGCCGAGATCGGGAAAGAGGAGTCGCTCTTCGTGGCCATCGACGTCAGCCAGGAGGCCTGCCCGGTCGGGCTCTGGACGCCTGACGTCGCCAAGTTCGTGGCGCACGCTGAATCGCTCGATCTGTTCCTCGAGAGCCTCGGCAAGACGCCAGCGAAGACCCGTGCTCCGGTCTCCAATCGACTCGAGCAGCTGATCGAGTTCTCCAATCGCGCCGACCGGCTGCTCGATCTCAAGGCGACGAAGAAGAACCTGGCTCAGTGCCGGGTGCTGCTCGACGAGTCTGAGCCATGGTTTGCGCCAGACGGCCTGCCCCGACAGCGTGCATTGAAGGGTGGCCCGTACCATTCGGTGCTGGGCCTCGCGGTCTTCAAGCGCGCCCGCCTTCAGCAGCGGCTCGGCCTGCACGAGGCGGCACTGAAGACGATTCGCGAGAGCGTGCAAGACGGAGAGCCGCTCACCACCGCGACGGAGACCGAGTGTGAGCTGCTCTCGGTTCTGGGACGCAGAGACGAAGCCCTGAAGGTCTTCCTCGACAACGAAGAGACGTGGAGCAGTGAGTTGCTCAAGGCCGCGC
>JAEUJR010001055.1 GCA_016793585.1 Archangium sp. | reverse complement strand
GAAGGTCTTGTGAACGAGGTGCCCCCACGGGTCGAGCGACACGATGCGATCGGCGTCGTACCAGGAGGGGAAGGGCCCAATCTGCGTGACGGGATCGGTGTTGGTGAGATCAGGCCGGTGATCGGGGTCCATCTGGCCGGCGGCGAGCGCGAGCGCGCGGTAGATGGTGTAGCTGCCCGAGTGCGAGCCGATCGCGTTGCGGTGCAGCTTGTTGGTGAACGAGGCGATGATCGGCCCACGCTTGTGGGGATCTTTCGCGCCCCAGGACACCTCGGGCGAGTCGCCGTAGATGAAGTGCGGGTGTGACGTGAGAACGATGTGGTTCTTGCGAAGCCGGTGCGAGGCAGACGTGGGCACGGAGGCGTTCCTTTCGGGGGTGATGCTTCAGCTCATCCAGTTGAGGTCCTTCGGCATCGTCCACTTCGTGGTGACCTTCTTGAGGTCTGACCAGAAGTTGAGCGACGCGGGCCCGGTGATGTCACCGTGGCCGAACTTCGATTCGTACGTGCCGCCGAACGAGAACGGCTCGCGGGGCACGGGCACGCCGATGTTGATGCCCACCATGCCGCTGTTCGCGCGGCGGGCCACCTCTTCGGCGATGGCGCCCGACGAGGTGAAGACGCTGGTGGCGTTGCCGAAGGTGCTCGAGTCGTCGATGGCGAGCGCTTCGTCGAGCGAGGCCACGCGCATCACCGACAGCACCGGGCCGAAGAGCTCTTTCGTCGCCGCTTCGCTCGTGGCTTTGACGCCGTCGAGAATCGTAGGGCCCAGCCAGTTGCCGTTCTCATAGCCCGGCAGGGGCTTCACGGTGCGACCGTCGACGAGGGCCTTCGCCCCGTCGGCCACGCCGCGATCGATGGCGCCGCGCAGGAAGTCGACCTGCTGCTTCGTGATGATCGCGCCCATGGTCTCGCCGGGCCGGTGGGCGCTCGCGCGCTCGGCCACCTTCGCGAGAATGTGATCGACCTTGCCGACGGCGAGCACGACCGAGGCCGCCATGCAGCGCTGGCCCGCGCAGCCCGTGAACGAGTCGGAGATGCCGGCCGCGGCGATCTCGGGGTCGGCGTCGGGCATCAAGATGATGTGGTTCTTCGCCCCGCCAAGACAGAGCGCGCGTTTTCCCAGCAAGGTGGTGCGTGAGTAGACGGCCTTCGCGACGGGCGTCGAGCCGACGAAGCCCACGGCGCGCACCTCGGGGTGATCGATGATCGCGTTCACCGCGTCGACGCCGCCCTGCACGATGGTGAGCACGCCCGGGGGCAGGCCCGCCTTCGTGAAGCACTCGCCGAGCACCTGCGAGGTCATCGGCACCTTCTCCGACGGCTTCCACACGAAGGCGTTCCCGAGCGCGATGGCGATGGGCATCATCCACATCGGCACCATCGCGGGGAAGTTGAAGGGCGTGATGCCGGCGACGACGCCCAGCGGCACGCGACGCACCTCGCAGTGCACGCCGCGCGAGACCTCCAGCTTGCCGCCCTGATCGAGGTTCTGGAGCGCGAGCGCGAACTCGAGCACCTCGACGCCCTTCATCACGCCGGCTTCGGCTTCGGCGATTGTCTTGCCCGACTCGTACGAGATGACGGCGCGCAGCTCCTCGAGCCGGTTGAGAATGTTCTGACGCACCTCGAACAAGAGCCGCGTGCGCTCCTTGATGGGCGTCTGGGCCCATTCTTTCGCGCCAGCGGCGGCGCCAGCGACGGCTTCGTCGACGAGCGCTCGATCGGCGCTGCGCAACTCGAGCATGAGCTCGCCGGTGTACGGGCTGGTGACGGTGTGAGCGCCCTTCTCGAAGCGCCACTGGCCTTTGACGAGATGGGGAACGACGCGGGGGCCCTGCGACAAACGCTGGTACGGGTGCATGGAGGGTCGCGCACCCTACAGCTTCGGCCCACCGAGGAGGAGAACGACGTGTCGACGCCCGGCGTCAAACCGGAATCGGTGCACGCACGAGGCGATTGTTCTCCCACCAGAAGAGCGGCGCGATCGACCTCCCGGCGGCGGCGAAGTGCGGGTCGGACGAGAAGGCGAGCGTCAGCTCGAGGCGCTTCATCACCACCAGCGAGCTGCAGTCGGTGAGCGACAGGCGAGGCACCCGCGGGGCGAGCTTGCGGAAGAGGGCGAGTGACTCCGACAGCCCTTCGGGCCCGACGCGCACGAGCTGCATCTCGCCCGCCGCGACGATGGCCTCGAAGTCGTCGAGGAAGTGCAGCGCCGCCTCGGGCCCTGCTGCTGCACGAAGCGCGGTGAGCGTCTCCTGCAGCACGAGGTCTGACGTCACCCGCACCGAGCCGTGCGCGTCGAGCCACACGTAGGCGTCGAGCACGTCGTCGTGCGCCAAATCGCGCCGGTTCGCCATGGCCAGGAACGCCCAGGTGTCGACGAAGATGGCCTTCACTTCGCCAGCGGCTCGGTGGCGGCCTCGAGCGCGAAGTAGCCGCGACGCATGCGGGCCTTCGCAGCTGCCGAGCGCGTCTTGAGTGTCTCGAGATCGCCCGGCTCTCGCGTCGTTCGAGGGCCAGCTCGGCGCCTTCGATGAGCAGCTCGCGCACCGTCACGCCGCCCCTGCGCAGATTCTGCGGAGAAGCACTGCTCCACCGTCGCCGAGATTTTTTCATCGCAGCGACTACTCGCGAACATTTAGAAGGCACACCGTGCAATTGCGAATCGTTCTCATTCTCTCGGCATTGGGGCTCACGAGCTGCCCGCAGCCGGCGAAGCCCGACCCGGGCGAGGCGCTCCAGCGGCAGGCGCTCGCGGCCATCGACACGAACGTCGCGCGGCCTTCGCTGGCGCGGTTCGTCACCGATTCGTCGGCGTTGAGCCTGGCGATCGAGGCCTGGCGACAGGCGCCGGCCGGGCAGGAGGCTTCGGCCCTCGACGACGCGAAGAAGAAGTTCGAGACGGCGTTTCTCTCGTGGCAGCGCGTCGAGCTGCTGCAGTTCGGCCCGCTCGGGGCGGCGACGCGGGTGACGCTGGGCGAAGGCCTGCGCGACGAGATCTACTCGTGGCCGACCGCCAACCTCTGCCGCATCGACGCGGCGCTCGTCGCGAACACGACGCCCGACGATGCCTACTTCGACGCCGCGCTCGTGACGTCGAAGGGGCTCGTGGTGCTCGAGGAGCTGCTCCACAACCAATCGACGACGACGGCGTGCCCCTCGACGGCGACCATCGTGACCGACGGCTCGTGGGCCGCGCTCGCGGCGACTCCCGTGTTGCAGGAGCGCAGGAAGGCGTGGGCCGCAGGCGTGGCCCGGCACGTCGAGCGCACGGCGAAGAAGGCGCGTGACGGCTGGGTGGCCTACGCCGAGAAGCAGGCCGCCGCCGGCTCGATGGGCTCGCCCTGGAGGACGCCGAAAGACGCGCTCGACGACGTCTTCGCGGGGCTCTTTCTCGTCGACCAGATGGTGAAGGACTCGAAGCTGGGCGCGCCTGCGGGGCTCAACCTGGCGTGCATGGCCACGTCGTGCCCCGAGCTCGCCGAGTCGCCGCGGGCGCAGCTGTCGAGCCGCGCCGTCGTCGAGAACCTCGTCGCGCTCCGTGCGGGCTTCACCGGCTCGTTCGATGCCGACCCGGCCGCCGTTGGCTTCGACGATCTGCTCGTCGAGCGCGGTGCGACCGAGCTCAGAGATCGAATGCTCGCAGCGCTCGACGCGGCGCTCACCAGCGCCCGTGCCCTCGATCGTCCCGTGCAGCGCCTCGTCGTCGAGAGCCCCGACACCGTGCCTGCGCTCCGCACCCAGGTGAAGGCCTTCACCGATCTCTTCAAGACGCAGTTCGTGACCACCCTGTCGCTCAAGGTTCCCAAAGAGGGCGCCGGCGACAACGACTGAACCACCCTGGACCCAACCATCATGCGAATCATCGTCACTGCACTCACCCTCGCCCTCGTCGCCTGCGGCGGCATGCCCAGCGGCGCCGACGCGGGCTGCGAAGTCACGCTCACTGGCACGTACCCCGACACCACCTTCGCGACGGCTGCTGCCAACGAGGTCGCGATGCTGGGCCGGCTCAACGCCTTCAGCGCTCCGCTTCGCAACGCCGCGCTCGACGCCGGCTTCACCGTCACGCGCGCCGAGCTGAACACGCTGTTCACCGCCGGTACGCCGTCGCTCTCGACGTACATGACGCCCGGCTTCCAGACGACGCTCGACGAGGCGCTGACGGCCTTCATCGCCGCGCAGGGCAAGACGTTCACGCCGGTGAACCCTGCGACGGGCACCGGTGGCATCTATGGTGTGGGCACCACCTCGTACGTGCTGTCCGAGAAGGGCGTCGACCTGCGCGAGGTCGTCGACAAGGGCTTCTACGGCGCGGTGTTCTACGCCGAGGCGGCGAAGCGCGTTCCCACGGCGACGACGCCCGAGTCGATCGATCAGCTCGTCGCGCTCTTCGGCGCGAACCCCACCTTCCAGCAGAACGACACGGCCGCGATGGGTAAAGACGAGATGGCCGCGAAGTACGCCAAGCGCCGAACGCCGGCGGGTGGCCCGGGCAGCTACGTCGTGATTCGTGACGCGTTCGTGCGGGCGCGGCTCGCGGCGACGTCGAGCTCGGCGGCGTGTTCTGCAGAGCGCGCCGCGGCGCTCGAGACCGTGAGGCTCGAGTGGGAGCGTGCGCTCGCCTCGACCGTCGTCTTCTACGTGAACGCTGCGGCGACGAAGCTGCAAGACCCGGCGGCCGACACCACGAAGAAGGCCTCGGCGCTGCACGACCTCGGTGAAGCGGTTGCCTTCTTCATCGGGCTCAAGGCGGTGCCGCAGTCGAACCGGAAGATCACCGACGCACAGCTCGAGCAGGTTCTCACCGCCATGCGCACGCCCTCGCTCTCGGGGTCGACGCTCTTTCGCCTCGTCACCGATACGCCAGCCGACGTCGACGGGTTGTTGATGGCGAACACGCGCATTCAGCAGGCGTACGGCTTCACCGCCGACGAGATGACCCGCTTCAAGACCAACTACTGAGCCATGCACCTCGCCGAGATCGTCAGCCGACTGAACGAGCTCGTCGACGGGCGATCACTGCGTGTCTTTCGCGCCGCCCTCGGCGTGTTGCTGGCCGGAGCGTTGGTTCGGCTCCACCTCACGGGGTGGACGGCGCCGCTCTTCCTCGAGCCTGACTTCCGCTTCTCGTACGAGGCGTTCTCGTTCCTCCCGCCGATTCCCCGTGCCCTGGTGCCGGTCGCGCTCGCGGTGGGAGCGCTTGGCGCGTTGGTGTTGGGCTTCTCGCGCGGCGTGCTCCGTCGGCTGGGCGGCCTCGTGTTCCTGCTCTGCTTCGGGTGGCTCAAGCTGTTCGACGTCACCAACTACCTGAACCACGACTACCTCGCGTTCCTGCTGGGCGCGTTGCTCACGCTGCTGCCGCTCGACGGCGCGACGATTCCCCGATGGGCGTTGTGGCTGGTGCGCTTTCAGGTCGGCGTCGTCTACGTGCACGCCGGGCTCGCGAAGGTGAACACCGACTGGCTGCTGCACGCGTGGCCGCTCGAGACGTGGTTCGCCGCGAATCGTGGGCTGCCAGTGCTCGGCCCGTTGCTCGCGCTGCCGTTCGCGCCGCTCGTCGCTGCGTGGGCGGCGTGCCTCTACGACTGCACGATTCCCTTCTGGCTGCTCCATCGCCGCACGCGCCCGTTCGCCTTCGCGGTGCTGCTCGTCTTTCACGGCACCACCCACGCGCTCTTCGACATCGGCATCTTCCCGTTCCTCATGACGCTCGCGGCGACGGTGTTCTTCGAGCCGTCGTGGCCCGCGCGGTTCGGGCTCGTGCTGCGCCGGAGTGCGTCGTGGAAGCCGCTGCCGAACGCGCTCGTCGCGATGCTGTGCGGCTACGTCGCGTTCCAGGCACTGTTCCCGCTGCGTTCCCACCTCATCGGTGACGACGTGCTCTGGGACGAGCAGGGCATGCGGTGGTCGTGGAAGGTGATGCTGCGCGAGAAGAATGGCTCCATCAGCTACCGCGTGCGGGTTCGGGGCGAGGCGCGCGAGTGGCAGGTCGACCCGATGGACGTGGTGACGCCGCGGCAGTCGAACGAGATGAGCGGCCAGCCCGATCTCATCGTCTCGCTGGGCCGGCACATCGGGCACCAGATGGAGCAGAAGCTCGGAAAGCCAGTCGAAGTGTTCGTCGACGCGCTCGTGTCTCTCAACGGCCGGCCCCCCGCACGGCTCTTCAAACCCGACGTCGACGTGATGACGCTCGAGGGCTGGGATCTGCGGCCGGCGTTGTTGCCATCGCCGCGCTCGTCACAGCCCGTTCGCCTCGCTGGGTGGTGAGTGATGGTCTCGGGGGTTCTCTTCAGCCTCGTCGTGGTCGCCGGGCCGGTCGTGCCGGCGTTGTCGGAGCCCCCGGCGGCTCCCAGGCGGCTGCTCGTCGCGCAGCTCGACGACACCGACGGTGGCCTCTGGTCGTTCGAAGACGAGCCCGTCGATGCGGGCGCTCCAGACGCCGGCGCGAAGTTCTCGACGAAGGTCGTGGGGCAACGCGGGCCTGACATTCGGCGTGTGGCCGGGAGCGCGATTGCGCTGACCGAAGAAGATCTCGAGCGGCGCGAGCTCAACGACGTGCACCGCGTGCTGGCCGAGGTGCCAGGCGTCTACTTTCGCGAAGAAGACGGGCTCGGTCTGCGGCCCAACATCGGCCTGCGTGGCGCGAACCCCGATCGCAGCGCAAAGGTGACCTTGATGGAAGACGGCGTGCTGCTGACGCCTGCTCCGTACTCGGCGCCGGCCGCCTACTACTTCCCCCTCGTCACGCGCATGGTGGGCCTCGAGGTCTACAAAGGGCCCGCGGCCATTCAGTACGGCCCGCAGACGATCGGTGGCGCGATCAACCTGCGCACGCGCGAGGTGCCCACGTACAACCTCTTCAAGCTCGACGTCGCAGGCGGCAGCCGGTTTCAGGCACGGGTGCACGGCGTCGCGGCGGCGGGTTCTGAGAAGTGGGGCGTGCTCGCCGAGGGCGTGTTCCTGCGTGATGACGGCTTCAAGCGCATCGACGGCGGCGGCAACGCGGGCTTCGAGCGCAGCGAGTTCATGATCAAGGGCCGCGTCTCGCCGGGTGACGCGTGGAAGCAGCAGCTGATCGTCAAGTCGACGCTGTCGATCGAAGACAGCCGTGAGACGTACCTGGGGCTGACGGGCGCGGACTTCGAGGCCACGCCGCTGCGGCGCTACTCGGCTTCGGCGCTCGATCGCATGCAGGCCAACCGCCTGTCGGTGAGCGCGCGCTGGTCGGCACAGCCCGCTCCGTGGCTCACGCTGACGGCCGATGCGTACCGGCACGGGTTCGATCGCGCGTGGAACCGCCTCGACCACTTCCGGCGTGGCCCCGACCTCTACACGCTGCTCGTGCAGCCCGTGCGGGGCGGCCTCGACGGTCAATTCCTGCAGGTGCTGCGCGGCGCCCAGGACTCGAGCAGCCCCGACGAAGCGCTGGTCGTGCAGCGAAACTCACGCACCTTCATCAGTGAAGGTGTGCAGCTCAGCGCCCGGTCGACGTTCTCCACCGGGCCGATCGCTCACGAAGTCGAAGCGGGCGCGCGGTTTCACCACGACGAGATTCGCCGCGATCACACCGGCCAGAGCTACGCGATGACGAACGGGGCGCTCGTGCGTGACGAGGCGCCGATGACGCAGGAGGCGCTCAACCGCGGCGTCTCCCGGGCGGGCGCGCTGCAGCTGCACGACACGATGACGTGGGGCCGGTTCCTGCTCTCGCCGGGCGCGCGCCTCGAGCTGATCGACATGGCGTACTCCGACGACCTGACGAAGGTGTCGAGCCGGGGGCTGCAGGTCGTTCCGCTCGTGGGCGTCGGTGGCGTGGTGGCGCTCCCGCTCGGCATCAACGTGTTCGGCGGCGTGCACCAGGGCTTCAGCCCCGTCACGCCAGGCCAGCAGGCCGACGTGATGCCCGAGCGCGCGACCCACTTCGAGCTTGGCGTTCGTGCTCCGAGCCGCAAGCGTCGCTTCGAGGTCGTCGGCTTCTGGAGCGAGTACACGAACCTCACCGGCGAGTGCACCGGCAGCTCGGGCTGCGTCGATGACTCGCTCAACCGCCAGTTCAACGGCGGAGCGGGGCGCATCATCGGCGTCGAGGCGTTGGCGTCGATGTCGTTCTCGTTGCCGGCGGGCCTCGAGCTCGTTCCCCAGCTCACGTACACGTTCACGTCGGCGCACTTCCTCACCGACTTCACCTCGGCGAACCCGATCTGGGGCACCGTTCGTGCGGGTGACTTCATTCCCTACGTGCCTTCGCACCAGGGCTCGGCGCGGCTGATCATGAACCGTGAGGCGCTCTCGCTCTCGGTGGGTGTGGAGGCGAGCAGCGGCTTCCTCGAAGAGGCCGGTGATGGAACGAGGCAGCCCGTGGTGCCAGCCCGCGCGCTGGTGGATGCGACCGCCAGCTACCGGCTCGGCGCGTTTCAGTTCTACGTGACGGGAACGAACCTGACGAACCAGCAGGTGATCGCGGCGCGTCGCCCGTTCGGAGCTCGCCCCATCGCGCCCATCGCCGTTCAGGGCGGTGTTCGTGCGCAGTGGCCGTGAGCAGGCGGGGGCCTCGTTCCTGAGGCAAACTCGCCCGAATGCAGCAGCGCATCGCGGGGGTGATCGGGTTGGTGGTGGTGATGCTCGCCGGAGGCGGCATCTGGTGGTGGCGGCAGCCGTCGAGTGCCACGTTGCCGGAGCAGGGCGTGCTGCGCGTCACGACCGTTCCGTCGGGCGCCACCGTCACGATCGCCGGCACCGAGGTTGGGCGCACGCCGTACTTCTCGGACAACCAGTGGTTTGGCGTGGTGACGATCGCGCTGTCGCTGCCCGGCTATCGGAACTGGAGCGGCACCTTCGAAGGCGGCCGCGACGTGAAGGTCGAGGTGGCGCTCGTTCGGAAGAAGACGCGCAAGGTGATGCAGGTCGATGCTGGCGTGATCGAGATCGATCTCGACGAGGAGGATGATGCCCCGCGGCACACGAAGGGCCCGCTCCGGCCACCCGAGCCGACCGAGTTCGTCGACGACGACCTCGACCGCGAAGCGGCGGCGCAGAAGAAGCCGTGAGTGAGCCCGAAAAGAAGAACCCCCGGACACCTTTCGGAATCCGGGGGCTCACTTCTGCGAGGAGTAGGGGACTTGAACCCCTGACCTTCGGCGTGACAGGCCGACGTTCTAACCAGCTGAACTAACTCCCCATGAGGGCACTATTCACTTGTCCTACGACGGCTTAGGCGGAGCAGGCTTCGAACCTGCGACCCTCGCCTTGTAAGGGCGACGCTCTACCCCTGAGCTATCCGCCCAGTGCTGCGTTGAGAGCGCCGGGCTTCTACGTTTCGTCCCATTCAGTGTCAACCGCGATCCACACGACTCGTGTTCGAAGCTGTTCCTGACGGCTACCGGCGGGGCGCTGAGGGTGACGGCCCGTAGCGCTCCGGCCGCACCACCTCGACCTCCTGGAGGTAGGCGACGACCGACCAGCTGGGAAAGTAGCGCTCGGTCAAGGTGGCGAGGAGCAGCTCGGCGATCTCGGTCGTCACGACCGTCTCGATGCGCACGCTCGGGCCCGACCACTCGCTCGCCCGCACCGTTCCGAACCCCGACCCGTGCACCTCGGCCACCGTGTAGCCAGACGCGCCAGCCGTTCGCAGCTCGGCGACCAGTCGATCGCGCAGCACCGCCTCGGCGATCACCGTCAGCAGCTTCACCTTCACGGTCTTGATCACGGCGAGCCTCCTCCGAACGCGACCTTCGCGATCGCAAAGTACAGCGGCAACCCCAGCGCCAGGTTGAAGGGGAACGTGACCGCCAGCGACGCCGTCACGTAGTACCCCGGGTTCGCTTCGGGCAGCGCGCTGCGCACCGCGATCGGCGCCGCGATGTACGACGCGCTCGCTGCCATCGTGCCCAGCACCGTCGCTCCTCCAATCGACAGGCCCGCGACCTGACCCAGCACCACGCCCAGCGCACCGTGGATGATCGGCATCACCACCGCGAACGCGATTAAGAACCAGCCGGCTTGCCGGAAGTCGGGAAAGCGCCGCGCCGCCACCATGCCCATCTCGAGCAGGAACAGCACCAGCACGCCCTTGAACGGCGTGAGGAACAACGGCGCCACCTGCTCGACCCCGTGCTTCCCAGACGCCCAGCCGATGGCTACGCCACCCAGCAGCAGCAGCGACGCTTTGCCGACCACCACCTCGCGGAGGATCTCCTTCAGGCTGACCGCAGTGCTCGCCACGTGCGTCTGCGCCCGCCGCCCGAGCAACAACGCGACCAGAATCGCCGGCAGCTCGAGCAACGCCACCAGCGCCGGCATGAACCCCTCGGCTTTCGCGCCCGCTCCTTCGAGAAACAGCAGCGCCGTCGTGAAGGTCACCGCCGAGACCGATCCGTAGTGCGCTGCGAGCGCCGCCGCGTCGACGCCCTTGAAGCGCCCCACGTACTTGAGAATCGCGAACACCCAGAGCGGCGTCGCGAAGCCCAGCGTGACGGTGATGAGCGCCGGCCTCCAGAGCGCCGCGAGCGGCGTCTCGGCGAGCTCGCCTCCACCCCGAAGCCCAATGGCGAACAGCAGGTAGATCGACAGGCCCTGGTACATGCCGTCGGGAATGCGCAGGTCGCTCTTCACGAGCACCGCGATGGCGCCCAGGACGAAGGCGAGCACCATCGGCGACAGCAGATTGTGGACCAGCAGCTCGCTCACTATGGAGCGACCTGCCCGAGGTTGACGGGGCCGTTCAGGTCTCCGCGGAAGCCGTCCCACGCCTGGCCGGCCCCGTTGGCGCCGTTGCCATCGTTGTCCGCGTAGCACCAGGTGCCGCCGTCATCGCGCGAGAAGCGGAACGCGTAGTTCGGGTTGCCGCCATCGGGCCGGTAGTCAACGAAGTACTCGTTGTTGTTGTTCATCGTCGGAGGCAGGCCAAAGCCCAGGAACGCGGCCGGGCCCCACTGCCACGCGAGCGACGGCTCGGCGTTGCGAGCTCCGATGCCGAACTGCGCGCGAATCGGAGCTCCGGCATCTGGCGTCACGCCCGACTGAAACACCTGCCCGTAGACGCGCGACACGCCAGCGTCGATCGACACCGTCGCCGGGAACTGCAGCTTGCAGAACTGCACCGAGGTGTGGCGCGTCACGGTCACGTTGTACTGCTGGCTCGGCTCGAAGCCGTTCTGATCGGAGCCGTTGAGATCGCAGTACGTCCACGAGACGCCGTTGTTCGTCGACACGCGCGCCGCGACGGCCCGCGCTCCGATGTACGACGGCTGGAACGTCAGCTCGTACACGTCACGGCCGTTCACGTCGTTCACGTACGTCGCTTCACCCCAGCCCCACAGCGCGCTCTGGCTCGCGTCATCAGGCGAAGGAACACCCATGCCGATCTGCGCGCGAATGTTGGGCGCCTGACCCGCAGTCGGCGTACCCGTCGCCGCGACGTTCACCGAGGCCGTCAACGGAGACCCGCTCTCGACCGAGAACGCGCTCGGCGTCAGCAGCTGGCACGCGCTCACCAACGCCGACGTCACCTGCAGCTGCGCGGCCTGCGCGCTCGTGTACCCATTTCCGCGCCCGTCGCGGTCGCAATAGACGAAGGGCTTCGTGCCCACGCGGAAGCGGAAGGCGACGTCGAAGGTGCCGAGCGAGTTCGGCGTGGTGAAGGTGCCCGAGTACCGATCGAACGCCATGGAGTCGGCGTCGAAGGTCGCTGCCGTCCAGGTGCTCCAGGTCGAAGGCGTCGAGCCGGTCGGGCCGTAGCCAATCTCGGCGGTGACGCCCAGGCCCTGACCCGCGGCCTGCGTCAGCGTCGGCACCCGAACGCGCGCGAGGTACGGGCCCGGCAGCGCCGTCATCGGGGTGCTCTGCTGCGAGGTGGTGTCGACGAAGCACTCGTCGACGTCGTACGGGCCGGCCGTCAGCACGCCGGCCTGGGCCTGCTGGTAGCTGTTCGCGCTGCCATCGAGATCGCAATACGTCCACACGCCGCCCATGTAACGAACGCGCCAGGCGTAGGCGTAGGTGCCGGGCACGGGCCCGGTGATCGAGGCCTGATACTCGGCGCCGTTGCCCGTCACGCCCGTGTTGAAGGCGCCCGCAGTCCAGCTCCAGCCGGCGTCGGGCTGCTGCGGGTCAGAGCTTGACGGGCCCACGCCCAGCTCGGCGTCGATGCCAGCGGGCGCGCCACCATCGGGAGCCACGTTCGTCACGCCGGTCGCGAAGACCTGTCCGTAGACCAGCGAGGTCGGCCGCCCTTCGGCGCTCGTCAACGTCGCGGGGAACTGCAGGCGGCACTCGTCGAAGTTGAACGGCGCCACCGTGTACACACCGGCCTGCGTCGTCTGGAAGCCGTTCTGGCTGCCGTCGAGATCGCAGTACGCATAGGCACCGCTGCCCAGCTTCGCGCGCCACGCGTACGCGTAGGTGCCCTGAAGCGACGCAGGCAGGCGCGACTGAAACTCGGCTCCGCCGCCTGCGACCGGCACGTTGAAGGCCGCGGCCTGCCACGACCACGAGCTCTGATCGGGCTGAACGCCGCCGGGCCCGATGCCGAGCTCCATGCTCAGCGTCATCGGCGGAGCACCGCCATCGAGGCGATCGGTGATGCCCCCCGCGAAGACCCGGCCGTAGACGAGCGGGCCAGCCGCGCCGACGAGCGCCTGGGCGTTGTTGGGGAACTGCAGCACGCAGTTGTCGACGCCCGGCGCCGTCACCACGAGGGTGCCAGCCTGATCTTCGGTGAAGCCGTTCATCGCGAGGCCGTCGTTGTCGCAATACGCGTAGGTGCCGTCGTCGAGGTTGAAGCGCCAGGCGAAGCGATAGCTGCCTTCACCCGGGTTCGGCAGCGTGGCCCTCCACTCGTCGTTGTTGCCCACGTCGGTGTTGAACGCGCCGTCGACCCACGTCCACGTGCTGGGGTTCGCGCCCATCATTCCGTAGCCGAGCTGGCCCTTGATGCCGGTGCCGGCGCCCCCGGCTTCGGTGCGGCCCATGACGAAGACCTGCGCGTAGATCGTCGGGCCCATCTGTGTGCCACGCAGGTTCACCGTCGGAGGCGCCGTGCCCACCGTCTGCCCGCCGAGCCGGCACCAGTCGACGCCCTTCACCTCGACGGTCAGCTTCGGCAGCTGCGGCTCCTGCACGCCGTTCGACGAGCCGTCACGGTCGGCCAGCTTCCACGTGGCCCCGTTGTCGACCGAGAAGCGCGCCGCGAGCCGGTACGTCTTCGACATCATCATCGCGCCCGGCACCGTCACCATCGCGCCGTACACGTCACGCGCGGCGTCTCCGGCCATCGCCCCATCGGCGTCGGCGCTGTAGGTCGCATCAGTCCACGTGAAGTCGGACTCGGCGGGCGTCGCCGAGAGCGTCGTCGCGAAGCCGACCTGGCCCTTCACGCCCGAGCCCTGGCCCGTGCCCTTCGTCACGTTCGGCACCTCGACCTGCGCGGTGATCGCGACGGTGATCATCGCGGCGCCAGAGCGGTCGGTGCTCTCGGCAGCGTTGGTGACGAGGGCCTGCGTGATGGTGCGCGTGGTGCCCGCCTCGAAGGTGAAGGCGTCGGGCAACGTCGCCGAGGTGCCGTCGGGGTTGGTGACGGTGAGGGCGACCCGGCCCGCGTTGGTGACGGCGGGGGTACGCACCGTGAGGCGTAGCGCGTTCTGCACGACGACCTGAAGGCCAGGCGCGTCGCCGAACTTCACCGTGGCGCCGTCGACGAAGCGCGAGCCATTCACCGTGACGTTGGTGCCGCCTGCGATGGGGCCGGTCGTCGGCGAGATCGAGCTGATGGTCGGCGGGAGCAACGTGCCGCCGTCGGGCTTCGGAGTCGGACCAGGACAGGCGAGAACGGCGGGAAGCAGGGCAACGAGCAGGCGCACGCGCATGGGGAGGCGTGTAGCAATGCCGTGGAGGCGTGCAACAGCCCCCCGTCAGTCGTGAAGCTCGAAGCGCATGACGAGGCGCTCGAGCACTTCGATGCGGTCGCCCGGCACCAGCGCGGCGTTGAAGAACTCCATGCCGTTGATCTTCACGTCGTCGCTGCGGGGGGCGCCGTGCCGCCACGTGAGGAACCAGCGGCCGTCGTGAAACGCGAAGTCCCACGAGGGCCACGAGTCGTAGCGCGGCCACACCGGGCGCTCGAAGAGCACTTTGTTCGGGAACACGCGCACGCGCAGGCCTTCGTCGAGCTCGAGCGAGTCGGCGGTGACGCCCTCGACCTGAAACGCATCAGCGACCGACTCGAGGGTGAGCCGCGCGCGATCGGCGCGTTGGAACAGCGGGGCGCGGGAGAGCCGCGGTCGGTGCTCGATCACGGTCTGTGGCGTCACCAGGAGCGGGGGCTCTGCGAGCACGCCGAAGTGCAGGCGTACGAGCCACGGGGGCCAGGGCAGGGCGAGCAGATCGCGGGCGACGGCGGTCAGCTCGAGCGGCGTGGCGTCGGGCTCGAGGCGCGGCAGATCGATCGAGAGCTCCTCGAGGAAGCGTGAGCTGCGCGCGCAGAGAATCTCGAGCAGCGCCTCTCGCCACGGCACGCGCGAGGCCCACTCGGGCCGGGTGATGGCCGCGCGCCGAAGCACGCCGTGCCGCCAGTTCGTGCCGATCCAGGTGTGCGGTGAGAGCGGAGTGGCCGTGGTCTCTCCCAGCGCCGCCGAGATGCGTTCGCCGAGCGGGTCGCCGTGATCGAGCAGGCGATCGGCGAGCACGCCCCAGTGCGCGGTGTGACTCCAGTCGTCGACGGCGCGGCGTTCGAGCGCGGGCTCCCGGTGCGTCGGCTCCGGCTCGAGCACCAGCCCGTCACCCGGCCCCCACAACACATCACCGTCTTCGAGCAGGTAGCGCGTCTGCCGCGGCACCATCACCTCTTGTGACAGCCGCCGCCGCACCGACACCACCGCGCCCGTCGTCTCGAGCACGAAGCCATGCTCGGCGCGCACGATTCGGTAGTCGCGGCGGGCCGTCTCTTCGGCTGCTCCGATGGCGATGGGCGAGAGGTGGAGCGAGCGGAACATCGGCTACGACTTCTCGATTCGGCAGACGCCAGAGCGGAACGCGGGGAAGCCGCTGATCGGGTCTCGTTTGTCGGGGCTGATCAACCGATTCGGGTTCGCGTCGGCGAAGCCGGCCGCCATCACCGCCGACTCACGCTGCACGTCGTCGGTCACCACCACCGTGAGCTGAATCGACCCGTACGGCGAGGTGAGCTTCACCGGCATGCCGGTGGTGAGGCCGAGCGGCTTCGCGACGCTGGAGTGAATCGTCACCTCGGCCGTCCGCATGCGGGCGTTCACGCTCGGCACGTCGTGGAACTGCGAGTTGATGTACGCGCGCGGCCTTGGGCCTGTCACGAGTCGCAAAGGAAATTCGGGCGTGGGGTTCTCGGTGGGCGGCGTCCACACGGGAAGGCCGGGGTGGCCGGCGCGCTCGAGCAGCTGGCTCTTGAACTCGGCCCGGCCCGAGAGCGTCGAGAACTTCGGCGTCTCGACCGTCGGCTGCGGCTTCGGTTGCTGCTCGGGGTCGAACATCCACGGTACGTGTCTCTGCTTCGACGCCTCGTGCATCGTCGCCCACGGGAAGTACTGGCCGAGGCCCAGCCTCTTCGAGAGCTCGACGATCACCTTCCAGTCGGGCCACGCCTCGTGCTGCGGCTGCACGATGCTCTGCGCGGCGACCCGGTCGTCGTCGTCGATGTCGGGTGACTCGGCGAAGGTCGTCGCAGGCAGAATCACGTCGGCCTTGCGGGCCGAGTGCGTGAAGAAGGGGTCGACGGCGACGAGCAGGTCGAGCTTGTCGGCCGCTTCTTCGAGGCGCTGCGTTCCTTGCGAGGTCACCAGCGCGTTGCTCGCCACCAGCATCACGGCGCGAATCGGGTAGGGCGTGTCGCGCAGCACGGCGTCGGCGAGCAGCTGGCCCTGCGCTTCACGGTTGAACATCTCGTACAGCGGGTAGGTGTCGCGGCCGATGGGGCGGGCCTTCGGAGCAGGCGGCACGGGCTCGGGCGTCGCCATGTCGTAGAGCGCGGGCAGAAGCTCGTCGCGAAAACGCGGGCCCGGCGGCGTGAGAATGGAGCGCGGCTCCTGCGTGCCGTCGAAGCGGCCCACGAGGACTTCCAGCGAGCTGATCGCGCGCAGGGTCTGCACGCCGTTCTCGTGGTGCTCGACGCCGAGGCCGCCCCAGACACCGGTCGGCCCCTCCTGCGCCATCATGCGGGCGATGCGCTCGACGTCGGCCGCAGGAATGCCGCAGAGCCGCTCCACCTCGGGCGGGGTGTACGTCGCGGCGAGCGTGCGGAGCTCTTCGAGCCCCAGCGTGTTCGCCTCCATGAACGCCTTGTCGTACCAGCCGTTCTCGAGCACCACGCGAATGAGGCCGAGGGCGAGGGCGCCGTCGGTGCCGGGCCGAACGGGAACCCACAGCGTCGCTTCGCGCGCGAGCCCCGTCTTCACCGGGTCGATGACGATCAGGTTTCCGCCGTCGGCCTTCTTGGCGATGACGTGGAGGAACGGGGGCGCCGTGACGCCGGGGTTCGAGCCCCAGATCACCATCGTCTTCGCGCGCCGCACGTCAGAGGAGTACTTGCTGCCGACGGTGAGCGCCTGCCCCATGCGCAGCGACGCTTCACACAGGCTCGCGACCGTCGACACGTTGGGCGACCCGAACGCCCGCGCGAAGCGGTGCAGCCAGTTCACCAGCGGGTGGCGCACCATCGGCCAGCCCGTCTGAATGAGGAACGCCTCGGGGCCATACTTCGCCTTCACCGCGTCGAGCCGCTTGGCCACCTCGTTCAGCGCGTCGTCCCACGAGACCTCGTGAAACGCGTCACCCTGGCGAACCATCGGGTGTTTGAGCCGCGCGCCCGAGTGCACCATCTCGCGCAGCGCAAAGCCGTGCTCGCAGATGAACCCGCGCGTGCGTGACGAGAGATCGCCTTCGACCTTCTCGAGCCGCTCGCCCTTCGTGTGCCCGATGATTCCACAGTGCATCAGGCAGAAGCGGCAGGTGCCCTTCGTCGAAGCTTCGGCCTCTTTCGACAGCCCGCCCGCAGCCAGCACGCCAACGCCGGCCACCGCCGCTCCGATGGGCGCCGCCTTCATGAGATCGCGCCGCGTGAACTTTCGGCGAACGATGGTGTTGATGGGCTGACGACTCATGCCGGCCCCCGGCGCATCGGGCCGCGTCGAATCGGCTCGGGCTTCGGAATCTCGGTGCCCAGCGGCTCGATGATGATCGCGCTCGCCTGATCGGGGCAGGCCTCTTCACACAGGCCGCAGCCCACGCAGGCGTCGACGTGAAAGAGCGGCGCCTTCTGCGGGCCGACGAGCTCGACCGCTTTGTCGGGGTACGGGCACACCTGGTAGCAGAGCCGGCACACGCCCGAGCCGTTCCACGGCAGGCACTTCGAGCGCGTCAGCACCGGTACGCCCATGCGCACTTCTCTGGCGATCACCTGCGCGTCAGCCGCAATGGGGAGCAGCGCGTCGGTCGGGCAGACCTGCGTGCACTTCATGCAGAGCACGCACGCGCGATCAGAGAGCTCGAGGTGCGGCGTTCCTTGATCGAGCGAGAACGTCGACGGGAACCGAATGCACGAGGTCGGGCACACCTCGGCGCAGCGGAAGCAGCCGATGCAGGCCTGCTCGAACTGGCCGGGAGGCAGGGCGCCGGGCGGGCGAATCTTCTTCGGGTTCGCGCGCGCACGTTTCGGCACCACGGCGAGTGACACCGCGGCAGCGAGCGCTCCGATGAGGCCGCGTCGGTTCATGTGCCGGGCTTCTCCTCTGGTTTGCGGAACGCCGAAGGAGTTCCCAGTTTCCACGACAGCGCCTGCGTGGGGCACGAGGCGATGCACTTGCCACAGCGCTCACAGCCGCCGTCGAGCTTGTCGGTCATGGGCAGCTGGCCCAGGTTGCAGACGACGTCGCAGATCGTGCAGTCGGTGCATTTCGGAATGTCGCGGTGCACGCGCAACGGAGACAGCGCTCCGAGCGTCGAGAACATCGCGCCACCGGGGCAGAACGAGCGGCAGAAGCCCGCCCGCGAGACGAAGGTGTCGAAGAGGAACGCGCCCAGCACCACGAACGCGCCTGCGCCGAGAGAGCCGTAGAAGAGCGCGCGGAACACCTCTCGGCCGATGATGGCCGGCGGGTAGATGAGCGGGAGCAGCTGCGTTCCCACGAGCGCGCTGGCGAGGAGCACGCCGACCAGCGCCACTCGGGCCGTGATGCGCGGCACCTTCACGTCTCGAATCGGAACGCCCAGCTTCGAGAGGAACCAGCGGGCCGCGTTGCTCGCCGCGAGAATGGGCAGGTAGGGGCACGCCCACCCGCAGAAGAACCGGCCCAGCGCGACCACGAGCAGCAGACCGGGGAGGAGTGTCCACACCATGCCGGGTGACAGGCCGCGGCTCAGGGTGACGCCCAGCCACTCGAGGGGATCGACCAGCTCGATGCCGAAGAGCTCGATCGAGGTGGGGGCTCCGACGAACGGCACCCTCGCGACCGGCAGCCAGCGAGTCAGCCGCGCCCAGGGCGAATCATCAGCGAGTCCCGCGCCTTCCATCGACAGCGCGCGCAGGTGAAGCAGCGGCAGCCCGAAGGTGAGCGAGACGGAGAAGGCGAGGAACAGCTTGCGAACGAGCTGGTACCGGCGGCCGTAGCGAAGGGTGATGTCGAGGGGTTGCAGAACACGGCGCGCCATGGCGGTCGGAATCCTGTGCGAAGGAAGGGCCACTGCCAACTCGCTGGCCAGCTCGGGGCGTCGATAAGACGTGGGAATACCTTGGCTTCTCGACCGGGTGTCAGGGCGGTGTGGTACTCGTTTCCTCGTGAGGGACCTCGCTCAACCGTTGAAGTGGGTGTGGCCGGTGGCCGACGTCGATGGAGCGGCCGCGGCACGCCTGTCGAAGGAGCTGGGCCTGCACCCCATCGCCGCGCGAGTGCTGGCGAACCGCGGGTACCAGACGGTCGAGGCGGCCCAGGGCTTCTTGTCTGATGCGCTCACGACGCTGCCTGACCCGTTCACGATGAAGGGCCTGCCGGCGGCGGTCGAGCGCCTGCTGCGCGCGATCGATCGCCAGGAGAAGGTGACGCTCTGGGGTGACTACGACGTCGACGGTGTGTGCTCGACCGCGTTGCTCACGACGTTTCTCCGCGACGTGGGGCTCGAGGTGCGCACGTACATTCCGCACCGGCTGGGGGAGGGCTATGGCCTCAACCACTCGGCCATCGAGAAGCTCGCGAGCGAGGGCACGCAGCTGCTGGTGACGCTCGACTGCGGCATCACCTCACACGCCGAGATTCAGAAGGCGAACGAGCGCGGGCTCGAGGTGATCGTCGTCGATCACCACGCCGTGCCCGAGACGATGCCGCCGGCCGTGGCGGTGCTGAACCCGCTGCAGCCCGGGTGCGAGTACCCGACGAAGTGGCTGTGCGCCGGTGGCGTGACGTTCAACCTGTGCATGGCGTTGCGGAAGTCGCTGCGCGAGCGTGGGCACTTCACGAAGCGGCCCGAGCCGAACCTGAAGCAGCTGCTCGATCTCGTCGCGCTCGCGACCGTGGCCGACGTGGTGCCGCTCACCGGCGCCAACCGCGTGCTGGTGCGGCATGGCCTCGACATTCTGACGTCGGCGACCCGGCCGGGCGTGCGGGCCTTGAAAGAAGTGTCGCAGTTGTCGGGCTCGCGAATCACCTCGGGGCACGTCGGGTTCCGGCTCGGGCCCCGCATCAACGCCGCGGGACGCCTCGATGACGCGTCCATCGGGTTGCAGCTGCTGTTGTCTCGCGATCTCGAGTCGGCGCGCCCGCTGGCACAGAAACTCGACGCGGCGAACGCCGAGCGGCAGCAGATCGAGCGCAACATGATTCAGGGCGCCGTCGAGCAGGCGCAGGAGTACGTCGGGCGCGGCGCCCGTGGGCTCGTGCTCGCGAAGGAAGGCTGGCACCCCGGCGTCGTCGGCATCGTCGCCTCTCGCGTGGTGGAGCGGTTTCATCGGCCGACCGTGATCGTCGGCTCCTTCGAGGGCGCGTGGCGCGGCTCGGCGCGGAGCATCGAGGGCTTTCACCTCTATGACGCGCTCAAGTCGTGCGCCGGGCATCTGACGAAGTTCGGCGGGCACAAGGCGGCGGCCGGGTTGTCGATCGACCCCGACCGAATGGATGCGTTTCGCGCGTCGTTCGAGCAGGTGACGGGTGAGCGGTTGTCCGAAGAGCAGCTCATTCCCCGGCAGCGCGTCGATGCGATCGTGACGCCGAAGGAACTCGACGTGCAGGCGGTCGAAGCGCTGCAGACGCTCGCGCCGTTTGGCATGGGCAACCCCGAGCCGGTGCTCGGCTCGCGTCGCATCGTCACCTCTCCGCGGGTGCTCGAGAACAAGCAGCCCGGGCTGCCGGGTCACTTGAAGCTGTCACTCGAAGCGGCGCCTCAGCTCGACTGCATCGGGTTCGGGTTTGCCGAGCTGGCTCCGCTCACCGAGGCGCCGGTCGATCTCGCGTTTCAGGTGGCGGTCGACGAGTACCTCGGTCACCAGCGCGTGGGGTTGAAGCTCAAGGCCCTGCAGGCCACGCCCTGAAGGGCCCGGCGAGCGTCACTCCGTGGTGAACTCGTTCTCGGCTCAGTGGCCTTGTTCTCCAGCTGAATCTTCCGCTGGAGCGCGAGGGCCTCGGCATCGCTCGCGGCTTCGCGAAACCACTGCGCAGTCGCGGGCGTGAACGGCGGGCTCCCTGCATGATCGAAC
>JAEUJR010000984.1 GCA_016793585.1 Archangium sp. | reverse complement strand
CGTCCGTCGACGCGCCATGCCAGGTCACGCCGAGCAGCCCGTGGCCCACGGGAGCGAGCTCTGCCGTCCACTTCGTCGCGTCCACCTCGAAGCGGCCTTCGACCGTCCTCAACGCGAAGGTGGTGAGCTCGGCTGGCCGCGCGTTGAGCACGTCACAGAAGAGCCCTCCCGGCGCGAGCGCGACGACGCGATCGACCAGCGGCTGCAGCTCACGTTGCTCCTCGCAGGTGATGACGAAGACCCAGCGCCCCGAGGCGCGGCTGAACTCCCAGAAGAGCTGCTCGTGAATGGTGCGCAGCCTCGGCGTCAGCCACGCCTCGAGATCGAACTGCGCGCGCTGAGCGAAGAGCGCTTCGATCTCCTTCGCCTTCGCCTCGAACGACTGCCACCACGCCGCGATGCGAGCGTCGACCTCGGCCCGCGCCGCTGCCTCAGACTCTGCTGGAAACCGCCACCGCAGCCGCATGTGCCCTCCGCGCACCACGCAGCCTACGTGGCCCTTTTTCCGCAGTCGCCGAAGACCGGAACGCGCACGCCCACTTACGCGCTGGCACGACGCTCGCTTTGGAGTCCGTGCGGGAAGCACCTCCCTCCCAGAAGGAACGAAAGAGTCCGTCATGAAGAAGCAGATCGTCGCCGCCGTCGCCGCCGCCCTCGCGTTTGCCGCCTGCGAGGACTCCACCCCGAAGAAGGTCACCGTTCTTCCGCCGCCGCCAACGCCGGTCGTCGTCGCGAAGGTGGCGCCCGTCATTCCCGACTCCGGCGTGCCGCTCACGAAGGTCGAAGAGCCCGTGCTGCCCATCGATGCGCTCGCGCTCGTGCACGACACGAAGAACGTCGATCACCTCACGCGCGCCAAACAGCTCATGCAGGAGCAGGACCCGAAAGGCGCGCTCACCGAGGCTCGCCGCGCGCTCTTCACCACGCCCGCAGACGCCGAGACGCTCGAGCTGATCGCGAAGCTCGGCCGCCAGGCAGGCCAGCCGGCGATCTCGGCCGAAGCCTGGGGCCGGCTCGCGCAGCAGCGCTCGGGTGACGCGATCGCGAGCATCAAGCAGGCCCGCGCGCTCCTCCACGCGAGAGACTTCGGCGCCGCCATCACCGCAGGCAGAGAAGCGGCGGCACGCGACCCGGGCAACCCCGAGGCGTTCCAGGTGACGGGTCTCGCCCAGCTCTCGAGCGGCGATCTCCAGGGCGCCATCACCAGCTTCAAGACCGTCATCGCCCTGCAGCCCGATCATGGCTACGCGATGAACAACCTCGGGCTCGCCTACCTGCGCGCCAACCTGAACGAACAGGCCGTCGAGGTGCTCGAAGACGCGGTGGAGCAGCTGCCGAACGTCTCGTACGTGCAGAACAACCTCGGCGTCGCGTACGAACGGGTCGGCCGCGCAGACGAGGCGAAGCACGCCTACCAGCAGGCGATGGATCTCTCGCCGAAGTACGTGAAGGCCCGCGTCAACGCCGCGCGGGTCGCGAAGCGCCCGGTCGAGCTCGACGGCGACGACACCACGATGTCTGACGTGCCGCACCCCATCGAGCCGGAGCAGGGCCCGACGCCCTGAACGCCGCCGCCGTGGTGACGAGCAGCCCTGCTCCACTTCGCGTGGCGCAGGGTTGTTCTCTTTCGGTGCTTAGCGCTATGGCGCCACGTCATGCGACAGCTCTCGGTGCCCGTCCTCGCGCTCGTTCTCTTCTCGTGTGGGGTCGAGCAGGCCTCCAAACCCGCGTACCCCTCTCGCGTGGGGCAGGCGCTCTCGACCGATCTCGTCATCAGCGAGGTGTACGGCGGCGGCGGCAGCTCGTCGTCGGCGTACCGCTACGACTTCATCGAGCTCTTCAACCGCGGCAGCGCGCCGGTGAACCTGAGCGGCAAGTCGTTGCAGTACGCGAGCGCCACGGGCAGCAACTGGGTCGTCACGACGCTCACGGGCATGGTGCAGCCCGGCAGCTACTTCCTCGTGCGAATGGGCACTGCCGGCCCGAGCAGCACGCCCAACCTGAGCGTCTTCGACGCCGAAGGCACGACGTCGCTCGCAGCCACCGCCGGCAAGGTCGCCCTGGTGAGCACCACCACCCCGCTGTCGGGTTCCTGCCCCACGTCGGCCACCATCATCGACCTCGTCGGCTACGGCACGAGCGCGAACTGCTCCGAGGGCATGAGCACCGGCAACACCTCGGCGTCGTCTTCGGTGCGTCGCGGTGGCAACGGCTGCTTCGAGACCGACAACAACAGCGCTGACTTCACGGTCGGCACGCCCACCCCGAAGACGGCCGCGTCGGCGATGGTGAACTGCGCGAACATGCCGAACGACGGCGGCGTGGTGATCATGCCTGGCGACGGAGGCTGTCTCGTCATCTCGTCGTGGCCGACGGTGGACTCGAGCGCGGGCTACCAACCCGCGAACGACATCGCGGGCGCCCAGCTCTACACGGCCGACACCGACGCGGGCTTCGACATTCTCTCGCTCGAGGCCTACTTCGGCTTCATGCCGCCCCTCGCGATTCCCACCAACCACACCTTCACCGCGAGCGAGACGTATGGCTCGTGCGAAGTCTGCGGCGTGCTGAGCCTGCAGTGCGACGACACCGGCACCTGCGCCAAGGAGTACTTCGCGGTGGGCGGCACGGCGAACGTGACGACGGCGACGAAGGACGAAGGCGCCGGGCTGTTCCAGGGCACCATGTCGAACGTGCGCTTCGTGGCGTGGGACTTCTCGGCCGACGAGGCGCTGCCCAGCGGTGAGTGCGTGGTGCTCTCGAACGCGACCTTCAGCGTCGCGTGGGACGCCGACGCAGGCGCAGGTGGCGGCGCGGCTGGCGGCGGTTCGGCGGGTGGTGGCGCTGCAGGTGGCGGCCGTGCTGGTGGAACGGCGAGCGCTGGCGGCGCGGGCGGCGGCACGGCCTCGAGCGGCGGAGGAACCGGATCGATCGGCGGCGGCGCGGCAGGTGGCGCGCGCGCTGGTGGCACCGCTGGCGGCGGCAACCTCACCACGAAGAAGGCCTGCGGCTGCAGCACCGGCTCCGAGGCGATGCTGGCGCAGGCCCTCGCCGGACTGCTGGTGCTCCGCTTCACCCGCCGCCGTCGCAGCTGACCAATCAAGTCAGTTTGACTTGATTCACCCGTCTCGGGCGCATGCTCCCACTCACCCTCGAGGCGCTGCGCGCGTCGTCCCACGCGTTCACCTTTCGTCCCTTCTACGGTCACACCGCGCGCGCCGATGGCCGCGTGAGTGACGCGTGTTTTTCGCAGTGGTCGCCGTGCCGATTCGTCGTCGACGGCATCGAGTACGTGACCGCCGAGCAGTTCATGATGGCGGGCAAGGCCCGGCTGTTCGGCGATCGCGAAGCGCTGGCAAAGATCCTCGCCGAACGATCTCCCGCGAAGGCGAAGGCGCTCGGCCGCCAGGTTCGACGCTTCGACGCCGCCGCCTGGGAGCAGCACCGCTTCGACCTCGTGGCGTTCGGCAGCCACGCGAAGTTCTCGCAGGACGAAGCCCTGAAGGCGCACCTGCTGGCGACGGGGCAGTCGATTCTCGTCGAGGCCGCGCCGCGCGATCGCATCTGGGGCATCGGGCTGGGCCGAGAGAACCCGCTCGTGAACGAACCGAAGCGGTGGCGAGGCAGAAACCTGCTCGGCTTCGCGCTCGTGCACGCGCGAGACGTGCTGCGCGAGCAGCGGCCTGCGATCGCGGGCGGGCCCTGGCGGCGTATGGTCGACGAATGACCCGACCCGACAACGTGCTGCACTGGAAGGACGTGACCGAGCTCGACGACAGCGGCTACCCGGGCGACGACGAGCGCCTGGGCTTCACCGCGAAGTTGTCGGCGAAGCTCGGCCTCTTCCGGCTCGGCATCGGGCACGAGGTGCTGCCGCCGGGCCGTCGCACGAGCTACCCACACGCCGAGCTCAGCGAAGAAGAGTTCGTCTTCGTGCTCGAGGGCACGCCCGACCTCTGGCAGGACGGTCACCTGCATCGCCTCGCGCCGGGAGACTCGGTGGGCTGGCCGAGCGGCACCGGCGTCGCGCACACCATCATCAACAACACCGACGCCGACGTTCGCCTGCTGATCGTCGGCGAGCCGTCACGCCGGCGCTTCAAGGTGCACTACCCGCTTCACCCCGAGCGAAACGAGACGCTGGGCGAGTCGTGGTGGCGCGACGCACCGCGACGTCCCCTCGGCCCGCATGACGGCAAGCCTGACGCCGCCCGGAGGTGAGTGGCATGGTCCCGCCATGGCCACCCGGAAGAAGGCGAAGCCCAAGCCGAAGACGAAGGTGAAGAAGAAGGCGGTCGCGAAGAAGCCGGTCGCGAAGAAGAAGCCGAAGTCGAAGCCCGCACCGACGCGCACGGCGCCGCCGAAGAAGAAGGCGAGGCCGGTGTTCGAAGAGGCCGCGACCCAGAAGGTGCCCGTCGCGGAGGTGCTCGGCGAGATCGAGGAGCAGCTCGCGCTCGACCTGCTCATCGAGCACTGATCAGATCAGCCCGAGGCGGGTCAGCATCTTCACCACCGCCATGCGCGTGACGCCTGCCCGCCGTGCCGCTTCGCTCAGGTTGCCCTTCGACACCTCGACCAGCGCCTTCGCGTACGACTGCTCGAAGGCGTTCACCAACCGCTCCTTCTGCACGAGGAACGGCTCGTCGAGCGACGCCGCGACGGCCGGCTGCGAAAGCTGCGGCGCTGGCGTGATGGGCTCGGCGCCGGCTCTCCACCGCTCCACCGCGTTGCGAAGCTCGCGAACGTTGCCCGGCCAGGGGTGCCCGACGAAACGCTCGAGCGTGCGCTGATCCATCGTCGCGCCATCTCCGAGGAAGTGCTTCACGAGCGCCGGCACGTCGTCACGGCGCTCTCGCAGCGGCGGCACGTCGACCCGCAACACCGAGAGGCGATAGAAGAGATCGGCGCGGAAGCGGCCCTGATTCACCTCTTCTTCGAGCGGTCGATGCGTCGCAGCCAGCACGCGCACGTCGATGGAGATGGGCCCCTTCCCTCCCAGGCGAGACACCTCGCGACGCTCGAGGGCGCGCAACAACCGGGGCTGCAGCTCGAGCGGCAGCTCTCCAATCTCGTCGAGGAACACGGTGCCGCCGTGCGCGCGCTCGAAGGCGCCGGCCCGCGCGGCGATCGCCCCGGTGAACGCGCCCTTCTCGTGCCCGAACAGCTCGCTCTCGATGAGCGACGGTGCCAGCGCGCTGCAGTCGACGACGACGAGCGGCTTCTCGGCCCGCCCGCTCGCCTGCACCAGCGCTTCGGCGACGAGCTCTTTCCCCACGCCCGTCTCACCGTGAATGAGCACGGTGGAGTCGCGCTTCGCGAACGCCTCGAGCCTGGCGAACAGCTCGCGCATCGCCACGCTGCGGCCGACGAGCGGCCCGAACGACTCCGAGCTCGACGCCTCGATCTCGATGGAGCCGGGCTCGGGCGTGAACGAGACCTGCGAGCTGCCGAGTTCGAGCGTCGCCGCCGCGGTGAGGAACGCGTCGCTCACCAGCACGCCGTCGAGGTGGGTGCCGTTGCGGCTCGCGAGATCGTGAACCCGCACCCCACGTTCGTCGTGCGTCAGCTCGCAGTGCAGGCCCGACACCGAGGGGTCGGTCAGCTGCAGGTCGTTTCCATCGAGCGCGCCGATGCGACACCGGCTCGACTTCACCCGCACCGTCTTGCCGCGATCGGGGCCGCGCGTGACTGTCAGCGTGTATTCCTGCACGGCCCGCCGCGCCCCGCCCGCCACCTTCGTCACCCACGTCTGTCTGGCTGTCACCCGCGCATCCTCGCTTGAGCCGCGGAGGAACGGAATGCTACCGAGGTAGCAGGGCCGAACGGCATCGAGCGCGCTATCGTCGCGGGCATCGATGGGTGACGCAGAAGAAACGCTGGCGGCCAGGCTTCAGCGAGAAGGCGCGCTCGGTCTCGAAGACGTGCTGCGCGTGGTGCCGCCAATCTGCGACGTGCTCGTGAAGCTCGCCGACGCTGGAGCACCCTCGACCGTCACGCTCACCTCGGTGCACCTCTTCCCCGAGGCGCCACCACGCGTCACCCCTGTTCCGTTCGGGGGCACGGCGCGCGAGCTGGTGAAGCAGGTCGCAGCCCTCACCTACGAGCTGCTCAAGGGCCTGCCTGCGCCCGAGTCGCCAGCCAGCGCCGACTTCATCGGCCTCAGACCCGAGATCGTTCGGCCGGTGCACGCGGCGCTCGTCGGCACGGGCGCCTCGGATCTGCTCACGTTCGCGCGGCAGCTTCGCGCGCTCGGCTCAGGAGGCACGGCGCAGATCGAGAAGCTGGTGGTGCCTGACACGAAGGTCTCCGACAAGGCGCCTGCCGTCACCACGGCTGGCCGCGTGGGGCAGATCTTCGGCGCCTATCAGCTCGTGCGCCGGCTCGGTGAAGGCGGCATGGGCGAAGTGTACGTCGGGCGCCACACCCGGCTCGGGCGCGAGGTCGCCATCAAGGTGCTGCGTGACGAGTACGCGTCGATGCCAGACGTCGTGCAGCGCTTCTTCCAGGAAGCGCGGGTGGTGAACGAGCTTGGGCACCCGAACACGGTCGAGATCCTCGACTTCGTCGAAGAGCCGGGCCGCGTGTACCTGGTGATGGAGCTGCTCGAAGGCCGAACCATCGCCGAGCTCGATCAGCAGGAAGGCCCGCTGCGGGTGGCGCGCATCGCGAAGCTGCTCGCGCAAGCGTGTGGCGCCCTCGAGGCCGCGCACCGGCTCGGGGTGATTCACCGCGACATCAAGCCCGAGAACCTGTTCGTGCTGACGAACGAGACCGTGAAGGTGCTCGACTTCGGCGTCGCGCGGCGGCTGACCGGTGCGCCGCAGACGCAGGCCGGGCTGGTGCTGGGTACGCCGTTCTACATGGCCCCGGAGCAGGCCGCCGGGCGCGCCGTCGATGCCCGCGCCGATGTCTACGCGCTCGGCGTGACGCTCTACGAGCTGCTCTCGCGCGACTCGATGAGCACGGTGACCACGCCGCAGCGGTTGCTCCGCGCCGCAAGCGGAGAGCCGGTTCCCCAGGCGCTCACCACCCTCGTCGCGTCGATGCTCTCGCTCGACCCGAGCCAGCGGCCCGCGTCGGTGGAGCAGGTGCGCGCAGTGCTCGAGCAACTCGCGGCCGCGCCTCCGCCCGCCCTCGCACCATCGACCGGTCAGGCGCTCGCGAGCGCGGGGCTCGGTCAGCCGCGGTCGAGCTCACGGCGCTGGCTGCTGCTCGCGCTCGTGGCCGTCGTCGTCGCGATCGTCGCCGTCACGCAACGGTCCGCCGAGGCGCCGCCTCCGCCCGTCGTCGTGCCACCTGCGCCGCCTGTCGCCGTGACAACGCCGCTGGAGAAGGTGACGCCGCCCCCTCCTGAGCCAGACCCGAAGCCCGTGAAACCGAAGCTGCTCGTCAAGCCGCCGGCGACGCCAGCCGTCGAGCCGCCGCCGGCCGATCCGCTCGCTCCCTTTCGCCCTCGCATCGCAGACGTTCGCCGCCGCTTCGACACGCTCGTACGCCGCTACGGGCAGGAGCAGCTCACCACCCTCGAGAAGGCGACCGTCGCCGAGGCCCTCGCGAACGCCGCCGGCGCGCCCACCCCGGAACTGGACGTCGCGCTCACCGACGCCGAACATGCCCTCGCCGAAGCGGAGCGCCGACTCGGACGCTGACGAATGAGACTCCTCCCCCTGCTCGCCCTCGTTCTGCCGCTGCTGGCGCACGCCGAACCGAAACAGCGAGTGCTCGTCGTCTCGTTTCAGTCGCTCGGCGTCGAGCCCGCCGTGATGGAGCGCGTCGGTGACGGCCTGCGCACGCAGTCCACCGCCGCCACGTGGCAGGCGCTCGACGCGGCCGAGACGCAGCGGGTGCTGCGCGCCGCGACGATGTGCGGAGAAGATCTCGAGTGTCTCGCCACGCTCGGGCAACGCGCCGATGCCCGCTGGGTGCTCGCGTGGGGCGTCGGAAAGATCGGCTCCAGCTTTCTCTTCACCGCGCTGCTCGTCGAGACGCCCACCAGCGCGAAGCTGGCCTCGTTCACCGAGAAGCTGCCCTCGATTCCCGACGACGCGACCCCGCTGGCCCAGCGCGCCGTCTCCACCCTGTTCAAGGACGTCAAGCGACCGGTCGTGCTCGAGCCACCGACCCCGCCGCCCGTGCCGGAGCGCCGCTTCGTGACGCCCACCATCGTCAGCGCGTCGGTCGCCGGCGTCGCCACCATCGCCACCACGATTCTCGGCGTCATGGCCGCGACCCACTACCCCCGTCTGGTCAACGCGCTCTCGGCCGATCGCCCTGCCCTCGATCGCACGCAGCGGCTCTACAACCTGAGCGCCGACCTGAGCCTTGGCGTCGCCATCGCCAGCGGCGTCACCGCGCTCGTGCTCTTCCTCCTCGGCGCACCGGCGGAGGCGCCGTGAGGGCGCTCGTCTTCCTCGCGTTCACCGGCTGCAGCCTCATCTTCGACCCGTCGAAGGTCGCGCTCTCGGGCTGCCCGCTCACGCCCGAGCGCTGCTCAGCCCCCGACAACGCGCGCTCGATCTGCGCCGACTCCGCCTGCAGCTTCGAGTGCGTCGAGGGCTATCGCGACGCCGACGGCATGCCAGGCAATGGCTGCGAGGTGGCCTGCACGCCGCTCCCCAGCCCGGCGGCGCTCACCGTCACCTCGCGGCCCGACGGCACCTCGCTCGACTGGAGCTTCTCGACCGTCGCCAACGCGAAGGCCTATCGCCTCTGCACGTCGGTCTCGGCGGGAACGCCCACGTGCGTGACCATCGACGCGACCTCGTGCGGTGCCAGCTCGTGTCAGACGCAGACGACCGGCCACCCGACGAAGGTGCAGGTCTTCGGGCAGGTGCAGGCGATCAACGCGTGCGATGGGCCGTCGGTCGAAGCAATGGCAGCGCGCGCCACGGGCTTCACGCAGCGGGTCACCGACGTCACCTCGTGGAGCAGCGACTCCAGCTGCATGCCGATGCCCTCGGTCTCGGGTGACGTGCTCGCGGTGGAGCAGCCTGCGTTCTGCTCTGGCAGCGGGCCGTTCGGTGACGAGCTGTGGCGCAGCGGCACCTTCGAGGTCGAGCTGCGGCCTGCAGGGGTCCTCGGCCCCAACGCGATGGGCGGCTTCGTGTTCTCGAGCGGCACCCGCCGAATCGACGTGCTCGTCGGCACGCAGACGGTTCCCGTCGGCCAGGGCTCGACCCTCGTGCGCGAGTCGCGCAACTCGGCGGCCTGGCAGTTCCTCGCCACGTCGGGTGCGGTGCTGGTGCCCGATCAGTGGAACAAGCTGCGGGTCGTCGTGAAGGGCGAGCTGTGGTCGGTGAGCGTGGCGAAGCCGAATGAGCAGCTGCGCGAGGTGATTCGGTACCACGACGCCTCGAGCACGAACGCGGCCTGGCGCCTGGGCCTGCACGTGCTCACGCCCAACCTCTTCGCCGCGGGCCGCATGGAGTTCCGCAACCTCACGACGAGCAGCGCCGACGAGCTGCCTCCGCCCGGCCCGACCTCTCAGTCGTGGAGCTTCTCGGTCGCGGGCGCACAGCCACCGGTTCGCACGACGGGCACAGCGGGCACGCAGCTTCGCTACGAGCCGTGCCCCGCCTTCTCGGCCGCAGCGGCCTGCACCGGGCAGACGATGTGCGCACCTGCGCCAGGCACCACCTGTGCCCGCGTCTCGAAGGGCGCCATCAGCGGAGGCACCCTCACCTTCGATCTGCCCACCGGCCTCGACACCCGCCAGCCGTGGAGCCTGCGGTTCCGCTTCGCGCCCGCTGCCGATGGTGGCTACTCGCCGGGGGCGGCCCTCGCCTTCTCAGCCCAGGGCGCGCTGCTCGAGTCAGAGAACGCGCTCGATGGTGGCGTTCGTGGCGTGAATGGCCGCTGGGGCCTGCCGCTGCTCGCCGACACCTGGAACGTCGTCGACTACCGCTTCGATCCCACCGCGATGACGTGGACGGCTCGGCTGAATGGTCAGCTCGCCACGCCCACCTCCGCGCGGTTTCCACCAACGGGTTGGGACAAACACGTCGGCGCGGTGATGATCGGCGGCCAGAACCTCGAGGTCGTCGAGCTCTGGCTGTCCGACCTCACCATCAGCCAATGACGGCGCAGGGCTTGCTCTGATGCTCCTCCGTGAGCGCCCGACCTGAGTCACCCCGCCCGCAACCTGCGGCCACACCGCCACGCCGGCGCGCACAAACTCGCGAAGCCACTGGCCCGGTCGGACTACACTCGGCACCTCTCATGACGTTTCGGCAGCGCCTCTGGAAGTGGTTCAAGCGGTTGCTCGTGCTGGCGCTGGTGGGGCTGGTGGCTGCGCTGGGCGTCGGGCTGGGCTCGTACCTGTACTTCTCGAGAGACCTGCCGAGCGTCGAAGAGCTGCGCACCTTCAGGCCTCCGCAGGTGACGAAGGTGACGTGCCGTGGTGGCCCGGTCTGCGCCGAGTTCTACACGGAACGCCGAACGTGGGTCGACGTGAAGACCCTGCCCAAACACGTGCGCGACTCGTTCCTGGCGGCCGAAGACGCCGACTTCTACGAGCACCACGGCCTCGATTGGCTCGGCATCATCCGCTCGGGCATCAAGAACCTGATTCCTGGCGGCATGAAGTCGGGCGCGTCGACCATCAGCCAGCAGACCTGCCGTCGCCTGCTGCTGTCGACCGAGCGCACGCTGTCTCGAAAGATCCGCGAGTGGATTCTGACGCCGCGCATGGAGTCGGCGCTCACGAAGGACGAGATCCTCTCGCTGTACGTCAACACCATCTATTACGGGCACTCGCGCTACGGCGTCGAAGAGGCCTCGCTCTTCTACTTCGGCAAACACGCGAAGGACCTCTCGGTCGGCGAAGCGGCCGTCATCGCCGGCACCGTGCAGAGCCCGCATCGCATCAACCCGCTCACCAACATCGTGCGCGCGAAGAAGCGGCAGCGCTACGTGCTCGGCCAGCTCTGGAGAAAGGGCTTCGTCCCGCAGAGCGTGGCCGAGGCCGCCATCGAGGCGCCGATCGTGCTGGGGCCGCGCCCTCCGCAGCCCGTCGGTCAGGGCTACGCCGAAGAGGTGCGCAAGCAGCTCATCGCGCAGTTCGGTGAGAAGGCGGTGATGGAGGGCGGGCTCGTCGTCGACATCGCGATGGATCCGAAGCTCCAGGCCGCGGCCGAGGCGTCGGTGCGCAAGGGCCTCGAGGCAGTCGACAAGCGCCAGGGGTATCGCGGCCCGATTGGGGCCATCGACCCTGCGCGGTTCACGAAGCTCAGGCCGCTGCTCGAGCAACGCCTCGCCGAGGCCGGTAAGCGCCGCCCCGACGAAGTGCTCGTCGCCGATCTCACGCCGCTCAAAGAGCTCACCGCGCCCACCGAGCCCGACGCCGACCCGTTCACCGAGCCCGAAGAGGTCGACCCCGATGAGCCGATTCCGACCGAGGACGAACGCCTGGCGCGCGCGGTGACGGTGAAGTCGCTGACCGACTCGGTCGAGACGGTTGGCCTCGTGGCGAGCCTCGACGCCGAGAAGAACCTCGCCGTCATCGATCTCGTCGGGCGTGAAGCCGAGCTGGCGTTCGACTCGGTGAAGTGGGCGCGCCGACGCTCCGAGACCGGCCTCGGCGAGTCACCGAAGAGCATCGCCGACGTCGTCGCCCCCGGAGAGCTGGTGCGCGTGCGCATCGGTCGCGCGCTCCCCGCCTCCACCCGAATGGAGGCCACGCTCGCGCAGCTGCCGAAGGTGCAGGGCGCGCTGCTCGTCATCGAGCCCACGAAGCGAGAGGTCGTCTCGATGGTGGGCGGCTACGACTTCACGACCAGCTCGTTCAACCGTGCGATTCAGGCGAAGCGCCAGCCGGGCAGCTCGTTCAAGCCCTTCCTCTACGCAGCCGCGATGGAGACCGGCCGCTACACGCCCATCACCCGGGTGAACGACGCTCCGGTGCAGGTGCGCGACCCGTACACGGGCAAGGCGTGGGAGCCGAAGAACTTCGAGAAGGCAGGCTTCGACGGCGCCATCACGCTGCGCCAGGCGCTCACCCGCTCGAAGAACACCATCTCGGCGAGGCTCATCGAAGACGTGACGGTCGACGGGCTCATCACCATGGCGCGCAAGGCCGGCATCAAGGCCGACCTGCCCCAGAGCCTGACGCTGTGCCTCGGCACCGGCGAGGTGACGATGCTCGAGATCGCCAACGCGTACGCGACCATTCACTCGCAGGGCCAGAGCGCCGAGCCGATCATCATTCGCAAGGTGTCGCGACGGAAAGAAGGCGGCGCCGAGCAGGTGCTGATGGCGCGCGAGGCCGCGTTCGAGCAGACCATCTCTCCGGCCATTGCGTACCTCACGACCTCGCTCATGCGCAGCGTCGTCGAAGAGGGCACGGCCGTCGCCGTGCTCGAGCTCAAGCGCCCCGCCGCGGGGAAGACCGGCACCGCGCAGGAGTACCGCGATGCCTGGTTCAGCGGCTTCACGCAGAACTACGTCGCCTCGGCGTGGGTGGGCTTCGATGATCACTCTCCCATCGGCCCGCTCGAGACCGGTGGCCGCGCGGCGCTGCCCATCTGGCTCGACTTCATGAAGGTCGCGCACCAGGGCGTGCCCGAGAGCGACTTCCCCGTTCCCCCCGGCGTGGTGCAGGTGAAGATCGACCCCGTGAGCGGCAAACTCGCGGGCTCGAGCGTTCCTGGGCGGCTCGAGTGGTTCCTCGAAGGTACGCAGCCGACCGAAGAAGCGCCGCGCCCGGGCACCGTCGACCCGAACGACTTCATGCTGCTCGACAACCAGAAGGGCACGCGATGATCGCCCTGCTCTCGCTCGTGTTGGCGGCCATGCCATCGGGCGGGGCTTCGGTGCTCGAGCGGCTGGCCGACGACGTGCTGCAGAAGGTGACCGCCGCCGGCCTCGAGGGGCCCGTGGGCATCGCGGTGGAGGCGAAAGAGGCGCCCTTCACTCGCGCGCTGGGCACGGTGATCTGCGGCCGGCTGACCCGCGCGAAGCTCTCGTGTGAGGTCATCGACGCGGCGCCCGAAGCGGCCATCACGGTGGCGAAGCAGCATGAACTCTCGGCGCTCGTTCGCCTGACCGTCACGTCCGATGGAACGGCGCTGTTCGTGAAGGGCGACGCGCTCGAGACGTGGAAGAACTTCTGGGCTGGCGAGCAGCCGACGCGTGGGCCGCGGGCGGTGGCGATTGGGTTGACGTACGAGCTCGACGCCGAGGTCGCTGCGCTCACCGGGGTGACGCTGACGCCGACGCCGTCGCCCGCCATTCCCCTCGAGCTCAAGCTGTCGTCACTGGCCCGGTGGAACACACAACCGATCGCGCTCGCGGCGGGCGATCTCGACGGAGACAAGCGCACCGAGTTGGCCGTGCTGCTGAACGAAGAGCTCGTGGTGCTCACGCCAGAGGCGAAGGTGATCGCCCGCTACGATCTCTCGTCTGCCCCCTCGGCGTCGGCGACGCCGCGTGAACCGTTCGGAGCCATCGCCATCGTCCAGAACCCACCGCGTGTCGTCGCGTGGTCAGGGCGCCGTGCGCGAGCCGAGGTGCTCACGCTGTCTGGCAGCACGCTCAAGCCGCAGGGCATGGCCGACTCGATTCCGGTCGACATGCTGACCGCGCGCCTCGAACCGGGCCTCAACCGTTTCCTCCCCGACGTGCAGGTGCAGGGCCGACAGACCCGCATGCCGGGAGGGTTTCAGGCCTCGTCGAGCCGCAACGGCGTCATGCTCGTGGTCTGGCCCGACGGAACGGGAACGGTGACGAGACAGCTCCCGCCGACGGGCCGCATTGGAGACGTGGGCTGTGGCAGCGCGCTCGCCGACGTCGACAAAGACGGAGTGCCCGAGCTGCTCGTCTCGACGGCGCGCACGTCGGGCGACGCAGACGAACTGCGGCTGCTCTCGCTGCCGGTGGCCGAAGGGCTGGCGACCAACACGCAGTCGACCCGCAGCACCACGCCCTCGTGGCAGACGACGCTGAAGGGCCGCGTGATCGTGATGACGGGCGCCGATCTCGACGGTGACGGTGGTGAGGAGTTCGTCTTTGGCACGTGGCTCGCGGACGGTTCGGGTGAGCTGTGGGTCGCGAAGAGGGTGACGCCGTGACGCGCGTGTTCCTGGTGATCCTCATGCCGTCACTCGCGTTCGCCGGTGGTCGCGCGCGGGCTGGTGGAACGCTCGAGGCGGCCGCGGTCGTGAAGTCGGCGCACGGCGACCCGCTGCTCGCCGACACGCCGCTCGAAGCCACCCTCAGCCAGCTGACGAAGCTGCCTCCGTGCAAACTCGGCGAGCTCTCTCGCCCCTCGCCGCGCACCGTTCGACTGCTCATTCGCACCGCCACCCGCGCGCAAGACGTGGTGACGAGCCTGCAGCACGTGAAGGAGTCGCCCTCGCCTTATCGCGCGCTGCTCGCGCCGATGAAGAGCGCCTCGGCCATCGGCTCGAACGTCGTCGAGATCGAGCTCGACGGCGCCGCCCCCGACTTCGAAGCCGTGCTCTGTCACCCGGTGCTCGCCGTCACCCCGTCGTACTTCGCGTCGATGAGCGATCGCCTCGTCGCCAACGCCGACCCCGCCCTGCCCCGCGCCTGGCTCGACGGCATCACCGTTCGCGCCACCGACGCCCGCACCGCCGAACGCCTCGTCGCCCAGCGCAAGGCGCAGGTGCTGCTCGGCGGAGAGAACGGAGAAGGCGCACTGCTGTACGCCACCTTCCTCGTCGCCGCGCCGAAGCTCGGGCCCGCCTTCGCCCAGGCGCTGGAGTCTTCCGTCGATCGCCCGGGCCTCACCCGCTTCTTCGTGCGCCCGCCCGCCCGGCCGCTGTCGACGTTGATTCCACCCGCCTCCGAAGGGCGCAAGTCGACGCTCGCAGAGATCGTCTGGCCCACGCCCGCCCGGCCCGCGCCGCTCGCCACGCCGGTCGAGCTCACGCTTCTCTACGACGCGACGCTCGACGAACACCGAGCCGTCGCCGAACGCCTGCAGGTGAAGCTCGGCCCGCTCGGTTATCGGCTCAAGCTCGAAGCGCTGCCGCGCCGGCAGCTCCGCGAACGCCTCGCCGCTGGCCCCGATCTCGCGCTCGTCGGGCTGTTGATGCCGCCGTTGCCCGCGCCAGCCTTCGCGCTCACGCTCTCGCTCTCTGGTGAGCCGGCGCGCCTCGCGGAGTGGGACGCACTGAACGCAGAGGCCCGCTCCGACGCCGCCGTGGAGCGCGCCTCGAAGCCGCTGCCCAACGTCTTCCCCCTCTTCGTGCAGGGCCTCGGCGTCACCACGACGCGCGAGGTACAGCACCTCACCCGCGACAGCTACGGCCTGCCGCGGCTCGACGACGTCTTCCTCGCTGGAGAGTGAACCTCCGATGCGCCTGAGATGGACCATCGCGCTCGCCTTCATCGCGCTCGCCCTGTTGCAGGTGGCGGTCGTGGTGCCGCTCGCCTTGCGCAACCTCTCGCGCCTGCTCACCACGCAGCAGGAGGCCCGCGTCGACCAGATGATGGTGGCCGTCGATGCCGAGGCCGCACGCCTGCGTGACGACGTGCGCGCCGCGATGGACGAGCTCGCCCAGAGCCAGGCCCTCGAAGACGTCGCCAAAGACGCCGCGCGCGTGCCGCCTCCGCCGCACGTGACGACCGCCGCGGCGACGCTCATGCGCCCGCGCAACCTCGACGTGCTCGCGCTGCTCGACGACGAAGGGCGAACGTTGTCGTCGGGGCATCTGCCCGCCCGCCTCGGAGAGCCCGATGACCCCCTCTTCGCGGTGACGAAGCTCGCGGCGAAGCAGGTCTTCCCCCGTGAGGTCGAGCTCTCGTCGGCCTCGGGCCTCGTGCAGGCCCCCGCCCTCGTGACTGCGCGCGCCATCGACTACGGCGATCGCCGCGTCTGGGCGGTCGGCGGCGTGCTGCTCGACGAAGCGCGCGCGAAGTCGCTCGCGCGCCTCACCGGCGCCCGTGTCGAGGTGCACTCGCAGGGCAAGCTCGTCTCGGCCGCCGGCGACATGCCGCGCGCGCCCATTCGCCGCTCCGTCGACGTGGGCAACGTGGCCGAGGTGCGGCTCTTCTTCTCCGGCGCCGATCTCATCGCCACCCAGTCCGAGGTGCTGCGCGCCTTCGTCGCCCTCGCGGCCCTCGGCTTCCTGCTCGCCATCGCCGCCGGGTTCTTCATCAGCCGCCGCGTCACCAGGCCGGTGGAGGCGCTCACCGAGGCCGCGCGGAAGATCGCCGAAGGCACGCCCGGCGTTCAGGTCACCCACGTGCCCGCCTCGGGCGAGCTCGCGACGCTCATCGCGACGTTCAACCGCATGACCGACGACTTGAAGACCGCGACCGATCGCCTCGTTGCCTCCGAGCGCATCGCCGCCTGGCAGGAGGTCGCCCGCCGCCTCGCCCACGAGATCAAGAACCCCCTCACGCCGATTCGCATGTCGCTCGAGACGTTGCTCGCCGCCAGCCAGCGGGGGCCCGTCGACGAGCGCTTCATGGGCATCTTCAAAGAGAGCGCGCACGCCGTGCTCGAGGAGGTCGACCGCCTCAAGCGCATCGTCGACGAGTTCAGCCAGTTCGCCCGGCTGCCGCGCCCGTCGCTCGCGCCGATGAACCTCTCGGAGGCCGCTCACCAGGTGATGTCGCTCTACGCGCCCCACGACGGCATTCGCTACGTCACCGAGTTCGAACCGGGCCTTCAGATCAGCGGCGATCGTGATCAGCTGACCCAGATTCTGGTGAACCTCGTGAAGAACGCCGAAGAGGCGATGGCCCCACAGGGTGGCGGCACTGTCACGGTGAAGACGTTCTCGTCAGGGGCTGACGCCGTGCTCGAGGTCACCGACTCTGGCCCGGGTATTCCAGCGGCGCTGAAAGCCCGCCTCTTCGAGCCCTACGTCACCTCGAAGCCACAGGGCACCGGGCTGGGCCTGGCCATCGCGCTGCGCATCGCCCAGGAACACGAAGGGCGCCTGGTGGCCGATGATGCAGCCAACACAGGCGCCCGTTTCAGGCTCTCTCTGCCGCGGGTGTCAGACCGTTAGCGGTGCGGCACTCCGGTCTCGGGACCATTCGGAGCGAAGGGCCGACCCACCGTGATGGGGCGCCAGGGAATTGGATCCTGAGGGAGCGCAACGGTTCCGGGAACCTGCGCCGAGACGACCGCTCCAGTCGCTGACGGCGGAGGCGCCACAGGGGCCTGCGGGCACGTTCCCAGCTCGGTGCAGGCCAGCTGCAGCTCAGACCGGGTCGCGGCTGCGCCTTCAGGGTCTTCCCCCTCGACACCCACGCCACATGCGCTCAGCGCCATCACTGCCAGAATCCCAACGACTCGAACCATCATGGAAGTACCCTTCTGCAACGTCGATGCCGAACCCGAAACCATCGCCTCACTCCTCTTCTTCGTCGTCGCCGGTGTCGGCATTGGCGGCTCCTTTGAGGGTGGGGTCAGCGTTGACGATCTGTGACAAGCGCGAGCGCTTCATCTTCAGCAGTCGTGCCGCTTCGGAGATGTTGCCTTTCGCTTCACCGAGCGCCCGCTCGATGCACTGCGCTTCGATCTCCTGACGGAGGTCCTTGAGCGAGATGCCGCGGGCGCGGGCCAGCTCGTAGAAGTCGACTGGCCCGGCGGGCGCGACCGGCGCTGGCACCGCACCCGCGGGAACCACCGCGGGGCCAACCGGAGCCACCACCGCCGTGCTCGCGACCGACGCGTCGTCCATCAACGCGCGCAGCTCACCGACGTGGCTGAAGGCGTCAGGCGTGACGACTGCGCCTTCGGCGAAGATCGACGCCGAGCGCATCACGTTCTCGAGCTCACGCACGTTGCCAGGCCACGGGTGACGCGAGAGCAGGGCCAACGAGTCTTCCGACAGGCGCTTCGCGGGCTCGCCCTTCTCCTTGCCGACCAGGTCCAGGAAGTACTGGGCCAGCGTGGGCAGATCTTCGACGCGGTCGCGCAGCGGCGGCAGCTCGAGCATCACGCCCTTGAGGCGATAGTAGAGGTCGGCGCGGAAGCGGCCCTGCGAGATGAGGGTCTCGAGGTCACGGTTGGTCGCGCAGATGACGCGCACGTCGACCTTGATGGTGC
>JAEUJR010000972.1 GCA_016793585.1 Archangium sp. | reverse complement strand
GACCTGATCGTCGTTCGCCGTCGTGTCGTACGCGCCGATGTTCTTGAACGAGTACTGGTTGTCGGTCGTGCCCACGTAGAAGACGTACTGCCCGACCGCGGCGAAGTGCGGGTAGTTCAGGTACGAGCGCGCCCACGTCGCGGTGCCACCGGCGAGCGGCAGCTTCTTGATGCCGAGGCCCGAGAGCCCGTAGCGCGCGTCACCGCCGATGCCGCAGTAGATGAACTGGCCCGAGACGACGAGATCGGAGCACCCGTAGTCGAGGCCCGAGATCGTCGACGGCGTCGTCATGCCAGGGTCGAGGCGGCGCAGACCCATCGTCTCGCCCCAGAACACGGCTCCGTTCTTCACCGTCAGCGGTGAGAGCACCTTGCCGCTCGCGATCGTGCGCGTCTGCTTCGAGGTGAGATCGACCGCGACGAGATCGCGCGCCGCCTGGTTGAGCGACGCCGTCGTCGAGACGAAGAGCTGATCGCCCGCCACCACCGCCGAGTACACGTATTGCGTGTTCGGCAACGTCGCGACCGTCTCGACGCACAGGCGCTTCGTCGACGAACACACCGAGCCGCCAGGGCACGTGCCGCACGTCTGGCCATTCACCACGCCGCAGACCGCGTTCGCCTGCGTGCACGCGTCGGCCTGACACTGACCGGTCGACGGTTCGCAGCGCTGGCCTGCGCCACAGGTGACGCCGGTGCAGAGCGACTCACAGGTGTTGTTCGCGTTGCAGCGCTGGCCAGTCGCGCAGGTCGCGCACTGGAGCGTTCCTCCGCACCCGTCTGGCATCGAGCCACACGCGCCGTTGCACGTCTTCGGGGTGCACGTCGGCCCGGGGCCAGTGCCCATGCAGACCTGCGCGTCGCGGCTGACGATGCCGGTCGCGCTGCAGCGATAGCCGTCGGTTCCCGCGCAGAGCGATCCACCACACGCGAACTCGCGAACGCCGCCCGCGGTCATCACTTCGCAGCGGCACTCGGGCTGAAGGGCGGGTCCACAACCAACGACGAGGAGGAGCAGCAGGGCGAGCCAGGTTTTCATGGCCCGTCAGTCGTCGGGCCGCGAAAAGGTGGGACAAAAGAGTTTTCAGGGCGGGAGAAGCACGCGAATCCGGTTGTTTCCGGAGTCGACGACGAACACCCGGCCCGAGCCGTCGTTCGCCACCACGATGCCCCACGGGTTCGCCAGCGTGCCTCGGCCGGGCAGCTCGAGCAGGCGGTTGCTCATGGGCAGTGACGGGTCGATCAGCACCACGCGCTGATTCAACGAGTCGCTCACGAAGACGGTGTCGTTGGGGCCGGCGGCGAGGCCGAGCGGTTGGTTGAGCGAGGTCGCGAGCGGTGAGCCCGGCGTGCAGTTCGCTCCGAAGATGGTCGAGACCCGGCACTGCGTCGCCGTCGGCGTGGTGATTCGGCGAATGGCGCAGTTGTTCTTGTCGGCCACCAGCAGCTCGCCGGCTTCGTTCAACGCGACGGCGCTCGGCCCACGGAAGCGGGCCGTGTTCTGCGCGCGGCAGTCGGGAATCGTCGAGTTGAACTGCGTGCCGCAGCAGTCGTTCCTGCCGCAGGGCCCGTCGACGAAGCTGAAGGTGTCGGCGAGACCAGCGAGCGTGCCGAGCCGTCTCGAACCCGTCAACGCGTAGCGAACCAGCTGGTGCTCGAGGTCGGCGATGTAGACGATGCCTCCGTCGGAGTCGGCGGCGAGGCCCATCGGCCCGGCGATGTCTCCTGGGCCCACGGTGCCCGGCGAGCTGTCGTAGCAGCGCATGAAGCCCATCTGACCCATCGCGCACGTTCCACTGAAGCTGCGCACGCGGCCGGTCGTGTCGAGGCTCTTCACGCACTGCTCGCGGGTGTCGGAGACGTAGACGATGCCGCGCGAATCGACCGCGATGCCCTGCGGCTCGACGAACACCGGCTGTGAGATCGTCGTCACCTCACCGTTGAGATCGATCTTGCGGATCACGCGATTGCCGGTGTCGGCGACGAAGAGCTGGCCGACCTCGTCGATGGCGAGCGCGGTGGGCTGATTGAACTGCGCAACCGCAATCGGACCGTCCATCAGCCCCGCGGTGCCGGTGCCTGCGAAGTCCATCAGCTTCCAGCCCGGAGGTTGGCCCGCGTCGACGCCTGCATCGATCGAGGCGCCAGCATCGACCGGCATCATCACGCCCGCATCGAACCCGCCCACGGGAACGCACGCGACGAGCAGCACCAGCGGGAGCGCCCTCATTTCGGCTCCACGAGTCTGATGCGGTGGTTCGAGCCGTCGGAGACGAAGATGCGGCCGCTGCCATCGACCGCGACGCCAGCCGGGAATTGGAACTGCGCCTCGAGCGCTGGCCCGTCCATGAAGCCCTTCACGCGAGTGCCGGCGATCACGCCCAGCACGCCGTTCTCGTCGACGGTCGCGATGCGGTGATTGCCCGTGTCGGCGACGACGGCCAGGCCTGCGAGCGGGCCACGGCCTGCCGCGACACCCCACGCGTTGCGAATGATGCCGCTGGTGTCTTCCGAGACGAACATCGGGCAGCCGGCGCGGCCGAGCGTGGTGATGGCGCAGCCGGGCTGAAGCTGCATTCGCCGCAGCGCGCAGTTGTACACGTCGGTGACGTACACGACGCCGGGCGACGCGACCGCGATGCCCGAGGGGCCGTTGAACTTCGCTCCCGTCGCGCTGCCGGAGCACTGGGTGGTGAAGCTGCAGGTGCCGTCGGTGAGCGGCGCCGTGCCAGAGCCCTGACCTGCGAGCGTTCCCGCCGAGCCGCTGCGCAGGTCGATCCACCGAACGCGATTGCCGGCGATCTCGGTGACGAGCAGGTACGGGTCGGAGAACGCCACCGCCGAGGGCCGCGCGAAGCGTGACGGGTTCGGTGAGTTCAGGCACTCGTTCGCCTGCTGCGTGCAGGAGCCGCCGATGACCGAGACGACGCCGGCAGGGGTGCGCTGCAGCACGCAGTTCTTACCCGTGTTCGCGACGTAGACGTTGCCGGAGGGGTCGACCGCGACGCCTTCGGGCCCGTCGAGCGCGGTGCCGCCACAGGGCCAATCGTTCGGCGCGAGCGTGGCCACGTTGCCATCGGGGTCGATGGTGCGAATGCAGTTGTTGCCGGTGTCGGCGACATAGAGCAGGCCGTTGGTGTCGAGCGCGAGCTGTGAAGGCGACGCGAGCTGGGCCTCGGCGCCCTTTCCATCACGGAACCCGCGCGTCGAACCCGCGAAGGTCGACACACTCCAGGCACGCGGGCCGGCATCGGAGCCCATCACCCCACCGTCCTGGTTCATCGACCCGGCGTCGTTGACGAGCGGGCCCAAGGCCGTGCACCGATACGCGATGCAGCAGTTGGCGCAGCCGCAGTTCTGATCAGAGACGCACTCGACGCCGAACGGGCTCGAGATCGTGCACGCGCTCACGAAGGCCAGGAGCAGGGCGAGGCGCGTCACCATGTGAAGACCGCTCCGATGCCGAGCGCGGCAGTGAGGCCCATCGAGATGTCCGAGGCGAGCGACCAACCGGTGAGCGAACGCGACTCGTCTCCGGTGAGTGGCCGCGAGAGCGAGGCGTAGTCGTTGCGGAGGCTCAGCGATCGCCCGCCCGCGATGGCCCACGCGATGCCGGTGATGACGGCTGCTCCAGCGACGAACCAGAACGCGGGGCGTGGGTGAATCGGCAGCTCGAAGCCCTTCACGAAGCCGGCGCTGCGTGGAGTCGACACGTACTTGAGCGTCGTGAGGTCGAGCTGCGCGCCCTCGGCCACCGTCACCGCCGCGACGTTCAGCTTGTCGGGCAGCACCTGCTTCACGACGTACTTGCCCGGCACGACCGCCATCGCGAGCGCGTGATCGGTATCGGAGTTTCCTTCTGCCACCACGAGCCGCTCGGTCTCGTCCACCACGACGTAGCGTTGGCCTGCACCCTTCGGCAGCACGAGCCTCGCGCTCGCTTTCGCAGGCCACGTCACGATCAGATCGCCTTGCCCCTTGAGCTCGTAGCGGAACGCGGGCTTCTGCGGCACGAGCGTCGCGGCGGTGTCGGCCTCGGTGCGCTGGTGCGCGTAGCGATACGACTCCGAGAGCGTCACCTGCCCGTCTTCATCACCATCAGCCGCGCCGCGAAGCCCCGAGACGAAGTGATGCGTGAAGACCGAGCCCTGCAGCGCGCGCTGCTCCTGCGAGAGCTCGTCAGCGCCACTCGACGTCAGCACCGCGAGGCCACGCACGGTGAGCTCGTCGACGACCTTCACGTCGAAGGGAGCGACCGGCGTGCCACCCTTCGTCGCGAGAATGGCGCCCGCGCGACACGCATCGAACACGCCGACCCGCACGGTGGCCTGGGTGTCTCGCAGCCGCTGGTACAGCTCGTCGAAGCCGAGCGGCTCTCCACGAAGGTGCAGCATCGTGCTGTCGGCGTGGCCCGAGTAGTAGACGAAGACGAGCGACGGGCCGTTGCTGGTGCGCGCCGCCTGGCCGAGCGCGTCGAGCTTCTGCCGCACCATCGCCGTGTCGGGCTCGCGCAGCACCGTGACGCGCTCTTTCGAGAACTGGCCGAGCTCGATCAACACGCCCGCGACGCGCTCGGCATCTGACTGGGCGTGACGCAGCGGCTTGTCCATCTCCCAGCCCGAGTTCGCGCCGATGATCAACGCGTAGCGCTCTTCCGCCGAGGCGAGCGTCGAAGCCACCAACACCACCGCGAAGAGCCACCGCACGCCCGTGCCGTACCACGCCAGAACGAGGCGCCGGAAGGTGGCCACCGGGCTCACTTCACCCAGTCGAAGACGGCCGTCAGCCCCTTTGGTTCTTCGCCCCGCTCGATCTGCTGAACCAGCGGAGCGAGCTCGAACGGCTTCTCACTGAACACGGCCCAGACGCGCTCTTTGCCGCGCACGTCGTCGAGGGCGATCGCGCTCTGCAACAGCGGCTCCTTCGCTTTGTGCGGGGCGGCCTGCTGACTGCCGAACGGGTGATAGGTCGAGACCTTCCCCGCGCCATCACGGGAGATCACCGCCACGAAGCCGTCGGTTGGCGCCGTGATCGAGAACCGCACGTGATCGCCTGGGCGTACCGTCGCGCCGTTCTCGAGCCGCTCCACCGGGTCGTCACCGTGCTGTCGGAACACCGTCAGCACGACCGAGCCCTTCACCGAGCTCTCGGGCTCCACGGGTGGCCGAACGAAGAAGACGAGCAGCGCCGCCGCAGCCGCTGCGAGGGGCAACCAGAGCAACCACCGGTGCTTCGGCTTCTCGAGCTTCGCCGCGAGCGGGCCGGGTGGGTGCCGAATGAGGAACGCCGCCGAATCTGCTCGCAGCTCCTCGACCCGGGCGCGCTCTTTCGCAGACTCTGCGATCGCCCGCTCGACCTTCGCGAGGCTCTCACCCGTGAGATCGCCTGCGACGTAGCGCTCGAGCAACGCGTCAGGCAGTGGCCGTGGCTCGCTCATGCGGCTCCTTTCGGCGTGAAGCGCTC
>JAEUJR010000994.1 GCA_016793585.1 Archangium sp. | reverse complement strand
GAAGCCCAGCGCCAGCCACGCGGCCTTCGCCACCTGCGCGAACGAGTGCGCGAGCGGCAGGAACAGCATGAGCGAGTCGTCGTCCTTCATCACCTTGAGCGACCGAATGGTGTCGGCTTCGAAGGCCCAGTTCCCGTGCGTGAGCATCACGCCTTTGGGGTCACCGGTGGTGCCCGAGGTGTAGATGAAGTGGCAGAGATCGTCGGGCTGAATGGCCGCGACGCGGGTGTCGAAGTCGGTGACGCCCTTCCCTTCTTCGACGAAGCGCTCGAGCGTGCGCTCCGTCTCGCCCGAGACCGCCCCCTCGAAGAGCACGATGCCACGGCAGGCCGGAGCCTCGGCCAGCTTCTCTCTCGCGCGCGTGAGGCGGCCTGCCTGCTTCGCGTCGGCCCGATCGTCGTCGACGAAGAGCAGCACCGAGCCCGAGTGCGAGAGGATGTAGCGGACCTCGTCGGGGGTGTTCGACGCGTAGATGGGCACGCAGATCGCGCGCGCCGCCGCGATGGCGAGATCGACGACGACCCAGGTGAGGCTGGTAGCCGCGAAGATCGCGACCCGATCGCCCGGCTTCACGCCCGCCGCGACGAGCCCGTCAGAGACCTGCTTCACGCGGCTGACGATCTCTGACCAGCTCACGTCCTGCCAGCCCGACGCGGTCTTGTGCCGGGCTGCGGGGCTCGTTCGCGTCTTCGCGCGCGCGAGCAGCATCTCGACCAGGTTCCGCTCGGTCACTTCAGCTCCTTGTCGATCGCCTCCGAGACGACCTTCGCCCACTTCTTCATGCGGCGCGCCTCGGGCGGGTCGTACGCGTCGGAGCCGTTGAGCACCTTGTCGATGTTCGTCTTCGCCTCTTTCGCGTTGCCGTCTTTGAGCTCGGTCTCGGCGAGGTACAGCCACGCCCGCAGATGCTCGGGGTGCTTCTCGGCGACGCTCTTGAGCTCGGTGCGAGACTTGGCGAGGTCGCGCTTGGGCCAGGGCAGCTCCCAGTAATAGCGGCCCTTCGCGTTCACCGGGCCGTGGCGATCGAACGCCGCGTCGGCCTTGCGGGCCTTCTCGAGCTCGTCGTTGAACTTGCCCTCGAGGCCTTCACCGAGCGCCTTCAGAATGCCCACGGCCTGGCTGTACGCGCCGATGTTGAGGGCGACGTAGTAGTGGCCCTGCATGCCGTCGCCCTTCGCCTTCACGGCGCGCTCGGCGAACGTCCACCCTTCCTTCGCGATCTGCTTCTTGAGCTTCTCGTCGGTGGCGCCATCGGCGACCCACCAGCGATAGCGGCCTGCGCGCCAGAGCACCTCGAAGTCGTCGGGGAACGCCTTGAGGCCCTCGGTGATGGCCTCGTCGGTGGCCTTCATCGAAGCGGCGTCGTCGCGGGTCTTCCACAACTCGTCGAGCTTCGTGACGACGTCAGCGGCCGAGGCCGGCTGCGCGAGGGCGGGAACCGAGACGAGAACCGAAAGCAGGAGCAGTCGCATGGGCGCGCATGCTCCCCGGTTTCGGCTGAAAAAACGAAACCGCGATGCACCGTGGTGGCGCATCGCGGCAAGGTCGAAGTCGGTGGTCATGCCGGGCGAGACGGCCCAGCACCGCGCGACTTCACGCGGCGACGTTGACCTGAACGGTGTCGTTCTCGGCCTCGGAGAGGTCTTCGAGGTACCGCGCGAGGAAGTGCTTCGTCTTCAGCTCGACCTGGCGCACGCGCTCACGCGAGACACCCCAGCGCTGGCCCAACTCTTCGAGGGTGCGCGGATTGTCCTGGGTGAGGCGCTCCTGGAGGATGTCCCACCCGAGGTCACCCAGACGACGGCGAACACGCTGCAGCGCCGCAGCCACCTCTTCGTCCTGCTCCAGCTTGAGGAAGCTCAGGTCGGGCGTCGGGCCCGCATCTTCGAGCCGCTCCAGGTAGGTCGAGTCGGACTCGTCATCGAGCGGCGTGTCGAGCGAGAAGTCGCTCATCGAGATGCGCTCGTGCTCGCCACCACGCACGTGGCTGCGGTTGTCCTTGAGGTAGCGCGTGATGTACGCGCGAATCCACCAGACGGCGTAGGTCGCAAAGCGCACGTTCTTCTTCGGGTCGAAGTGCTCGATGGCCTTCATCAGGCCGACGTTGCCTTCCTGAATCAGGTCGTCGAGGCGGGCACCGCGGCTGGCGAACTTCTTGGCCACCGCCACCACGAACGGCAGGTTGCTGACGGCGAGCGTACGACGGGCCGACTCGTCACCCTTCTTCGCGCGCCGAGACAGCTCGTACTCGTCTTCACGGGTCAGCTGCTTGTGGCCGCCCATGCTGCGCATGTAGTGAGAGAGACCGTCTGAACCACCGCTCTTCGTTGCACGGGCCAGCATCTTTTCCTCCTCGGCCGTGAACAAGGTTTGTTCAGGCTCGAGCAGAAGATGCTCACCCCAGACTTCGGTTTCGAAAAAGGCCACGGGCCACCTCCCCAGCGTGTCAGTCTCTGAAGCGACGCTTCGGAGTCAGAGCAAGCCCGGGGCCGCGCACACCCTTCA
>JAEUJR010000835.1 GCA_016793585.1 Archangium sp. | reverse complement strand
GGATTCACTGAACTTCGGACGCATGTAGGCCTTGCGGCGCGAGCGGCGGCTCACAGACACTCCGCGCACTCTCAGGGAGCTCGCCATGAAGCGTCTGCTGCCGCTGCTGATCGTCGCGATGGGCTGTCAGTCGTACCAGTTCGAGCCGGTCGTGCCGGTGACGCTGGTGGTCTCGGAGGAGGTGTTCGATCTCACGCCGGGGCTCAAGCCCAACGTGATGCTGACGGTGGATCGTTCGGGCTCGATGGGGGCAAAGCTCGACGCCGCCTGTCAGGGCGCGGCGTGCGCGACGCGAATGGGCGATCTCAAACAGGCGGTCGCGACATTCACCGCGCTCGCCGACGCGCGCGTGCGGCTGGGGCTCACGTCATTCCCGCGCGATCCGACGACGCAGACGGGAGCAGAGGCCTCGTGTCTGGCGGCGAACACCGTCGCTGTCTCATTGCCGCCGCCGGCTCGCACCGACGACCTGCAGGCCGATCAGGCCAACCGAACGACGGCGATGCAGGTGAACGCCGCAGTGCAGGCGCTCAACCCCGCTGGCGGAACGCCGACGGGGGCGACGCTCGCGTTCCTCGGCGCACAGCCCGGCCTCACCGCAAACGACTTCCGCAACGACTTCGTGCTGCTGTTGACCGACGGCCTGCCGAACTGCAACGCCGAGAACCCGAACGACTTCGTGCAGAACGCGGCGGTGTGCCGCTGCCAGACGGGCGGAGGTGACTGCAGCGGCCTCGACGTGCGCCGCCGAGGCTGCCTCGACGCCGACGCGACCGTGCAGCAGGTGGAGCTGCTCAGGGCCAGGGGCATTCGCACGATCGTCGTGGGCTTCGGCGCCGACACCCATCAGGCCGACGCGAGGGAGGTGCTCGAACGCCTCGCGAAGGCGGGCGGCGTCGCGCGTACCTGCACCTCTGACGCCCAGTGCGGGGCGGGCGACAGCTGCGTGAATCGGGAGTGCGGCCGGTGGTCGTTCCAGGCCGGCAACCGCGCCGAGCTCGAGCAGGTCCTCGCGACGGTGCTCGAAGGCATCAAGCCGGTGACGTGCCTTCGTGACCTGCCCCAGAAGCCCGTCGTTCCAGGCGCCGTCTCGCTGCTCGTCGATGGCCGTGTCGTCGCCCGGGGCCCCACGACGTGGGAGCTGGTCTCGAACGATCGCCAGGTTCAGCTCGCGCCGGGGTTCTGCGAGGCGAACCATGGAGCGACGCTCCAGCTGCGCGTCGCCGGTTCTCCTTGAGCGCTGTGGCAAGCTGAGCGACTCTCGCCGTCCTTCGCAGCAACGTCTTTCCCGAGGCACTCTTCGATGACTCGATTCATCTTCCCCGCCCTGCTCTTCGCGACCGCCTGTCAGGTCTACGACTTCGAGCCGGTGACGCCGATCGCGATCACGCAGACGACGCAGACCAAGAACGTCGTCGCGAGGAACCTGAAGCCGAACCTGATGATCCTCGTCGACAAGTCGGGCTCGATGAACTCGCCCCTCAACCCGTCTTCCCCTTCGTGCGGCGGGTGCTCGGGCAGCTCGTGCCCCGCGACGTGCCCGACCCGCATCAGCGAGCTGCGCACGGCCATGGGCCAGTTCCTCACCACGTCGTCGACGGTGGCGCGCATGGGCCTCGCGTTCTTCCCGAACGAAGACGCCGCGTTCCAGCCTTCGGGGTGCGCGCCCACCCGTGACATCGCGGTGCAGCTGCCCACCGGTTCGCAGAACGACACCGACACCACGCCCCTCACCATGAACGCGACGCAGGTGAACATGCGCATTCAGTCGCTCGGGTCGACGATTCCGGTGACGGGCGGTACGCCCACCGCGCCGTCGCTGTCGTTCCTCGGCTCGTACGCGGGCCTGCTCGACGACAAAGACAACCGCCAGGACTTCGTGCTGCTGCTCACCGACGGTCTGCCGAACTGCAACCCGGCCAATCCGCTCGCCTGCAACTCGGCTCCACCGCCGCCTGCGAACCTCTGCACGCTCGGGGCGAACTGTGTCGGCCCCTATTGCCGCGCGGGCTACCTCGACAAGGACGGCGTGGTGACGGCGGTGCAGCAGCTGCGCTCGCGCAACGTCAGCACCATCGTCGTCGGCTTCGGCGCCGACTTCGCCAGCCCCGAGGCGCTCGACGTGCTGAACTCGATGGCGGCTGAAGGTGGCTTCGGCCGCAAGTGCCCGAACGGCACCAACCAGGAGTGCGGCAGCAACAACACCTGCCTGCCTTCGAAGTACTGTCAGAAGCAGTTCTACGCAGCGGCCAACGCGACCGAGCTCGCGCAGGCGCTCGCCGACATTCAGAACCTGATCGGCAACGGAGACCCCTGCCTCTTCAGCCTCTCGGACAAGCCCACCGACGATCGTTTCCTCGCCGTGATCATCAACGGGCAAACGACGACCAAGGGCCCGAACACCTGGTCGCTGCTCCCCACGGGCGCGGTTCAGTTCGCGGGGCAGCTGTGCGATCGCGTGAAGACCTCGACGACCGCCGAGCCGCTCAAGGTCGAGTTCCGCATCGTCAGCACGCTCTGAGCGACCTCAGAACGACAGCAGCCGCGCGCTCTGGGTGAGCTTCCAGATGTCTGGGAGCCCCGTCACCTCGTCGAGCTGCCGCGCGTGCAGCAGATCGACCGCATCGAGACCGCAGAGCTTCACGGTGGTGTCGCAGGCGATCGCGCGTGCGCCGAGCTGCCGTGCATCGGCCAGCATGTTCGCCGGCAGCGGAGCCCCCAGCCCCTGCCCTCGCGTGGCCTCGGCCGACTCGCGCTCGGTGAGCGGCTTCCCGAAGGTGCCGCGCGACAACGCCCGCAAGGCGTCGAAGGCGAAGACGTAGATCACCTCGTCACCCATCGCGGCGGCCGTGAGCCCCAACGACGTCGACTGCCACGCCGCTTCGTACCCACCGTTGGCGACGAAGATCACGAGCCGGGACATGCTCGGCAATCTACCGACGCCGCCCCGCTGCGTCACGGCGAGACACACGGGGCCGCCAAGCCGCTACACTCGGGTTCGACTCGTCATCAGGCCCCGGCCGGGGGCCACGAAGGTCTTCCTCACGATGCGCACGCTCCGATCCGTCGCCGCCCTCGCCGTGTTGATCGCGGCTCCTGCCCTCGCCACCGTCGTCATGGCCCTCACGATGGAGGAGATGACCGCCATGGCGCCCGTCGTCGTGCACGGAACCGTGCGGCGCACCGAGACGAACTGGGACGACGGCAAGCGGAAGATCTGGACGTGGGCCGAGATCGACGTGCGCGAGACGCTCAAGGGCGCTCCGCTGCGGACGGTGCTGGTGAAGCAGCCCGGTGGCGTCGTCGGAGGCATCGGCCAGAGCGTGTCGGGCGCGGCCACCTTCGAGAGCGGCGAAGAGGTGGTGCTCTTCCTGGAGCCTGCGGTCGACGAGAAGAACGCCTTCGTGGTGTTGGCGATGTCGGCCGGCAAGGTGAAGCTCGAAGGCGGGGTCGGCCCGAAGGTGGCGCGGCGCAACCTGTCAGGGCTCAGCTTCGCCACGAGCGGCAAACGGGGCGTCGAGGGCCCGATGCTCGAGCGTGAGAACCTCGGCACCGCCGAGGCGTTCCTCACCCGCATTCGCGCTGCGGTGAAGGGCGGTGCGCGATGAGAGCGCTCCTGCTGATCGCCAGCACCGTCGCCGCCACCAGCCTCGCCACCCCCAGCGGCAATCGCTGGTTCCTCGACAACTGCTCGTCGACCTGCACGCTCCAGAGCGGCCAGGCGAACGGAAACCGCGTCTGCGCCCGCCCCGCTGGAGCGCCCTCGAGCACGCCGCTGCGCTGTCTGCCCGAGGTGCGGTTCGCGGCGTCGATCGACAACGCCGGAGGCACCACGATTCCAGGGCAGCAGGCGATCTCGTACGCCTCGGTGCTCGCGACGATGCGGGTGGCCTTCGATCGGTGGACGCTGTCGAACACCTCCTGCTCGCCCGCCATCGCGTTCGCGTTCGAGACGCAGAACTTCACGAGCCCGGTCGCGACGGCCGCGGTGGCCGCGCTCGACGACAACAACAACGTCATCTGGCTGTCGGGCAACAACTGGCGCTACTCGAACGCGACGCTCGGCCTCACCACCAACACCTGGTACCCGAACGGCGAGCTGAGCGACTCCGACATGGAGATGAACGCGTCGACGGTGACATGGGGCGCGGGCAACCCCATCTCGTCGGGCGACTACGACTACGAGAGCGTCGTCACCCACGAGGCGGGCCACTTCATTGGCATCGCGCACACGCCGAACTCGGTCGCGGTGATGTTCGCGAACATCGGCACTGGCGAGATCAAGCGCAACCTGCAGGGCCCCGACATCTCCGACGTCTGCTCGATCTACCCCGGCACGACCGGCAGCCAGGGTTCGGTGTGCACGGGGCCGAGCTGCACGAGCCCGCTCGTCTGCGAAGGCCCGACGGGCTCGTCGACGCGCATCTGCACCCGCGACTGCACGAACCTCACCGACCCCTGCCCTGCCGGGTTCACCTGCCAGCCCTCGACGAACGGGAACGCGTGCCTTCCGCAGATCGGTGCGCCCGACATGTGCAAGTTCTGTACGGCCGGGCAGGACTGCTCGACGGGCCAGTGCCTCACGGACGGCACGGGGAAGAACTGGTGCTCGATGTCGTGCAACCCGAACGTCGCCGGGCAGTGCGGCACCGGCTTCATGTGCACGACGACGGCGGCTGGCAGCTACTGCTTCCCCACCGGCGCGTGCACCAACCAGTGCACGGCGGCGAACGTCGCGACGAACTGTGCTCCGGGCTACTCGTGCGTGAGCGGCACCTGCACGCCCACGGGCAACACCGGAGATCGGTGCGAGGTCTCGGACTTCTGCAAGTCGTGCAACGCCTGCGCGACCGACGAGGTCAACACCTCGATCGCCTTCTGCCGCGCGTGCTGCAACAACGGCGCGCCGCTCTGCACGGGCTGCTCGACCACCACCTGCAGCCCCGTCGGCGGAGCGATGACACAGTGCCTGCCAATCAACGGGCGCGCCGAGCAGCTCTGCTACCCGAGCGGCGGCTCGGCGACGTGCCAGGCCTGCAGCGCGGCGATGCCATGCGCGGGCGGAGCGCAGTGTCTCGGTGGGTTCTGCCGGGCGACCTGCAACCCGGCCAACCCCGGCTCGTGCGCGGCCTGTCTGTCGACGGTCAACGGCGGCATCTGCGCCTGCGCGCCGACCGAGATCAGCGACGCGAACCAGCCGTGCAGCGGCACCGGCACGATGCTCGCAATTTGCCGCAACGGGCTCTCGTGCATCAGCAACTTCTGCCGGCGGCGCTGCACGATGAACGACCCCAGCTCGTGTCCCGTCGACGCGACCTGCCAGCAGGTCGGCCTCGAGCAGGTCTGCATTCCGGGCAACGCAGGGCAGCGATGCGCGATGTGCGGCGTTGGCGGCCAGTGTGAAGCGGGTCTCATCTGCTACTCGAACCGGTGCTACCCGCCGTGCACGACGACGCTGCCGAACCAGTGCGCCACCTGCGTGCAGGTCGAGCCTGATCCTCCCGCGGGGAGTGGGGCCGGCGTCTGCGCGTGCCCCGATCAGGTCGTGGGCCCCGGAGCCAGCTGCCTCTTGCCGAACATCTCGAGCTGTCAGCCCGGCACGCGGTGCATCAGCGGGGTCTGTCAGGGCC
>JAEUJR010000832.1 GCA_016793585.1 Archangium sp. | reverse complement strand
GCAACGAGCGTGGCATTCGCATCACCACGACGATGGGCGGAACGCTGTATCGCCCCGGAGAGACCGTCGAGGTGTTCATGCGCCGGGCCGACGAGGCGCTGTACGCGGCGAAACGCGCCGGCCGAAACCGTGTGCACTGGGTGCCCTGAGCGACAGTTCATGGCTTGGGGCCCGGCGAACGGTAACCTGCCGGCTCATGCACGCTGACTTCGACTTCGTCGACGACGAGCAGGGCGGGCGCTTCGTGCCCACGGGTGGTCCGGTGGTCGAGCTTCGCCAGATGGTGGCGAAGGGAGAGATCGACAACGCCGCCAAGCACTACGAAGAGACGGGGGCGGTCGCGCGTGACGGGTTGCTCGAAGAGGCGGCGAACGCGTCGTTCGAGACGAAACGATCGATCGCGCTGATGTTCCGCAAGGCCCGCGACTTCGGAGCCGCGGCGCGGGTGTACCAGCTCGCGAAGCTCGAGACCGAAGCCGCAGCGGCGTTCGAGCAGGCCGGTGAGTTTGCGGCAGCGGCGGCGTGCTGGGAGCGCTCGGGTGAGGTGCTCAAGGCGGCCGCGGCGTACGAGCGGGCGGGCAAGACCGATCAAGCGCTCGAGCTGTACCGCCGCGGTGGCGCTCCCGAACGCGCTGCCGAGACGCTCGCGCGCGGCAATCGTCACCTCGACGCGGCCAGGGAGTTCCGCCGGCTGAACAACACGCACGCCGAGGTCGAGGTGCTTCGTGCAGGCCTCTCGGCCGAGCCGGGCAACGTCGCGATCGCCTCGCGCCTCGCCGAGTTGATGCTGCAGCACGGGCACGCCGAGCCCGCGGCGCAGTTGCTGATGGAGACGACCCGCCGCGCGCCCGCCTCGAAAGACGACGTGCGGTTCCTCACGCTGCTGGCGGCGGCGCTCGAGGCGATCGGCAACGCTCCGGCCGCTGCGAAGGTGCGCGCGAGGCTGCACGAGCTGCCGAAGTCAGACGCCCCGCCCGTCGTCACGGGCACACCCGTCGCCTCGACGCCCGGTGCCGATGCGTACGGCTTTCTCAAGGCGCTGCCGATGTTCGCCGACCTCACGCTGAACGACATGAAGGCGCTGTACCGTGTGTGCACGTTGCAGGCGTACGAGGCGGGCCAGCACCTGATCGAGGTGGGCCAACCCGGCAAGGGCCTGTTCCTGATCGTCGAGGGGCAGGTCGAGGTGTTCGCAGGCGCGGGGCCCCAGGCGCGGCTGCTCAACACGCTCGGCGTCGGCGGGTACGTCGGTGAGATCTCGCTGGTGCAAGACGGGCCGACCTCGGCGCGCGTCACCGCCCGCTCGAAGGTAAAGGTGCTCTTCATCTCGCGCGACGCGTTCCACCAATACGTCTACGGCGCTCCGATGGCGGCGCTGCGCATCTACCAGCTGTTCACGCACAACCTCGCCGAGCGCGTGCGCGTGTTGTCGGCTGCGAAGTGACGGTTCAGACGCGCGTGTCTTCGACGAGGTCGGCGTCGTCGAGCGTCTGGGCGTCGAGCTTCGCGGTGCGGGCGAGCCGGGCCTGCGCGAGCTTCTTCACCGCCAGCATCGCCGCGGAGTCCTGAAGCACGCGCGCCTTGAAGTCCTGTGCCGAGAGCTTGAGCGTGAGCACGGGCCCGAGCGCCGTCACGGTGGCGGTGGCGACGCCGTTGGTGAACATCGAGACCTCTCCGAAGAGATCGCCTTCACGCAGGTCGGGGTAGCGCTCGCCGCTGCGGTGCGACGCGGCGCAGGTGCCACGCAGCACGAGCTGCACGAACTCTGACGGCTGGCCTTCTTGAATGATCGTCGCGCCGTCGGGGTACGCGCCGGGGCGGAAGCTGGTCGACAGGGCCTTCTTGTCGGCCTCGGGCAAGGCGCGGAGCAAGGGGCTCGCCCGGAGCGCGTTGGCGAGCAGCCGCTCCCGGTAGAACTGAATGAGCATGTGTTTCACGCGGGGGTGCTTCGTCACCACGTTCGCCATCGCATCGCGGGAGAGCTCCAGCACCACCGTGTCGACGTCGGCCACCACGCTCGCGACGCGCGGCGCGCCCGACACCATCGCGACCTCGCCCAGAATGTCGCCCGCGTTCGCGCTCGCGACCCGCCGCTGCTGGGGCGTGCCGAACCCGCGAAAGATGCCCGCCTCGCCTTCGGCCAGCGCGAACATCGAATCGCCCGGCGCGCCCTCGGCGATGATCGTGTCGCCTGCCTTGTACGCGCGCACCTCCATCGCCGTGTTCAAGATCTCCTTCAGCTCGGTCTCGGTGAGCGTCGAGAACAGTGGAATCGACGGCAGGCCGCTGCGCGTCGCGGGCAGCTCGGTCTCGACCTCGATCTCGAGATCGATCTCCACGGGGGCCACGGCGTCTTTCGGGGGAGGCGGAGGCACCTGGGCCTTCGGCGGCAACACCGGCGCCTTCGGAGCCGTGGCACGCGCGAACAGCGCTGCGATCTTCTCCTGCGTCTGCGAGTGGCCGGGCTCGAGGCTCAGGATCACCCGGCACACGGCCGACGCCTTGAAGAACAGGCCGTGCTTCGCATACCGATCGGCGACGTCTTCGTAGACCTTCAGCGCGTCGGCCTTCTTGCCTGCCTTCGCCATCACCTCGGCGACCTTCTGCAGGGCGCCCACGTCGTCGGGAGCCGCTGCGACGACCTTCTGCCAGGCCTCGATCGCCGCGGGGAACTTGCCCTTCGTCGTCAACTCGGTGGCCTTGTCCTTCAGCGCTCGCACCTGGTCGCTCACGTGATCTCTCCCGTCACTGGCACATACCGCTCACGCACGTCTGGCCGAGGTTGCAGACGTTGCCGCAGCCACCGCATGCCATCGAATCGGTCGCGAAGTTCGCCTCGCAGCCGTCGAGCGGCGACACGTTGCAGTCGCCGAAGCCGTGGTTGCAGATCGATCGACCGCACATGCCCATGATGCACAGCCGCGTGGCTCCCGGCGTCGGTGGGCAGGGCTGGTTGCAGCCGTTGCAGTTGTCGGGGTCGAAGCGCGGGTCGACGCAGCTCGTACCGCCGTTGCACGACAGCAGCGGCGGAGCGCAGTTGGCGCGGCACTGGCCCATCACGCAGAGCTGACCGGGCCCGCACGGCATGCCGCACATGCCGCAGTGGTTCACGTCGCTCTGGAGCTTCACGCACTCGCCGTTGCAGTTCGTCTGTTGCCCGCCGCACGGAGGCACGCACGTCGAGTTCACGCAGCGGTTGCCGGGGGCGCAGGGCATGCCGCACCCGCCGCAGTTCAGCACGTCACGGCTGGTGTCGACGCAGAGCGGGCCGCACTGTTGGGTGCCGATGGGACACACCAGCCCGCAGGAGCCCGCGAGGCAGGCGAGGCCCATGGGGCAGGGCTGGTTGCAGCCACCGCAGTTGGCCGGGTCGTAACGCGGGTCGACGCAGGCCTGACCGCACGTGATGAGCGGCGCAGCGCAGCGATCGACGCAGGTGGCGTCGATGCACGAGCCCGTCACGCAGTCGACGTTGAGCCAGCAGTCCTTTCCCTTCGCACACGAGGGGCAGTCACCGCCGCAGTCGACGTCGGTCTCGAAGCCGTTGAAGACGCCGTCGGTGCAGCTCGGCGCCGCGCACCGATTGCCGACACACGAGCCGCTCTCGCAGTCGGAGCCCGCAGCACAAGCCCTGCCCTCGCCACAGTCGGGGCACGCGCCGCCACAGTCGACGTCGGTCTCGTTGCCATTCTTCGCGCCGTCGCCACACCGTGGGCCCGCGCACTGCTTCTTCACGCAGGTGCCGCTCGCGCAGTCGTCGTCGGTCAGACACGCGGCCGCCATGGCGCACGGAGCGCAGTCGGGTCCACCGCAGTCGAGATCGCTCTCCTGGCCGTTCTTCACGCCGTCATCACAGGTCGGCGTCGGCCTGGTGACGCAGCCCGCGAGACCGAGCAGGGCGATGATCAGGGGCAGGCGTTGGTGCACAGGAGCACTCCGTTGCAGTTCCGAATTGCGTCGGGGCACGGGCCCAGCGGCAGACTCGCCGGCACCGGCATCATCTGATCGTTGTTGCAGATGCACTGCAGCACGCCATTGCAGGCCTGACACATGGCGCAGGTCATCTGGTACGGGCCCATCGGCGGCGGCTGACAGCACTGCCCGAAGGTGCACGTCTGTTGCGGGCCACACGGCGCGTTGCAGCGCCCACAGTGCAGCTGCGAGACGAGCAGATCTTCTTCGCAGCCATCGCTGATCAGGCCGTTGCAGTCGTCGAAGCCCGGCTGACACGCTCCGATGATGCAGGTGGCGTTCGCACAGGCCGGTGCGGCGTGTGGTGGCGGAGGGCAGGGCTGGCCGCACTGGCCACAGTTGTCGAGATCGGTGCGCGGGTCGACGCAGACGCCCCCGTCGCAGCTCATGAGCGGGAACTGGCAGCCCGAGACGCAGTTGCGGCCCACACACGACTCACCGGGCCCGCAGGGGTTGTTGCAGCCGCCACAGTGCAGGGGATCACGATCGGTCGCAACGCAGGTTCCTCCGCAGAACTGATGGCCCGGTGGGCACTGAGGCACGCAGGTACCGCCGATGCAGGAGTCGCCGAGCGGGCACGCGTTGTTGCAGGTGCCGCAGTGGGCGGGGTTCGAGTTGCGATCGACGCAGGCGCCGCCGCAGAAGATCGTGCCGCCGAGGCAGGGCGAGGTGCACGTGCCGTTGGTGCAGAGCTGGTTCGGCGGGCACTGGTTGCCGCACATGCCGCAGTTGGCGCGATCGAAGCGGGAGTCCACACAGGCCAGGTTGCAGGCCCGCAGCGGCATCTGACACATCGCTCCACAGCGGCCGTTGCTGCAGACGCCCATCAGGCAGTCGGTGTTGAAGTCGCAGAACAGGCCCGGCGCACACCCCGGGCACCTGCCGCCACCACAGTCGATGTCACTCTCGAGGCCGTCGAGAATTCCGTTCGTGCACGACGGCATCGCACAGCCGCCGTCTGGGCAGCCGCCAGCGTCGACGACCATCATCATGTTGCAGGGACCGCACGAACCGCCGCAGTCGATGCCGGTCTCCATGCCGTTGCGCACGCCGTCGAGGCAGGTGGGCGCGGCGCAGCGGTTCACGGTGCAGACGCCCGAGGCGCAGTCGCCATCGGAGATGCAGAGCCGATCGACCGCACAGCCCGGGCACTGACCGCCACCACAGTCGACGTCCGTCTCACGGCCATCGACGGCGGCGTTCGTGCAGTCTGCCGGGCGCGGGAGGATCTGCGGGCATCCCGTCAGGCACAGCAGCAACAGCGCGCTTCGTCCCTTCATCATGTCGGCACCAGCGGAGAGTCGGCCATCACCTGTTCCGTCGCAGGGCCACCACGGGCAGCCTCGAGCACGGCTTTCAGCTCGGGAGCCACCGACGTGAGGCGCAGATAGACGACGTTGGGGCGCACGTTCGCGCGCATCACCTTGCCGTAGAGCTCGCCC